>CAJPOF010000025.1 GCA_905372235.1 uncultured Treponema sp. | reverse complement strand
CAGCTGACATCACTGTTATATCTGGAACGAATACATATAGTGCAAACTTTGTGGAATATACGCCGTCGTCTAGCGGTGGCTCAGGAGGCGGCAGTTCCGGCGGAGGCACACAGCCGACGAACACACACATCACGGTGAACATGACGAACGCCCAAAGCTGGCTGTGGGGCGACAACGCCAAGGTGTTCGCGTGGGTATGGAAGGACGGAGACGAGAGCGGCGGCAAGTGGGTGGCCTGCACAGGCAGCGGCGGCAGTGCGAAGTTCGACCTGGAGACAGGAAAGAACCGCTTCCTCGTAGCCAGATGCCACAAGGACACGACACAGCCCAACTGGAACACTGGGGGCGAGAATGCCGGACGAATCTACAACAAGACGGACGACATAACGTTCGAGTCCGGAAAAACTACATACAACGTAAACCTCAAGGACTACACGCCGACTGGCGGTGGTTCTTCAGGCGGAGGCACACAGCCGACGATTAACAAGATATCGGTAACAGCCGACAGCTGGACATGGGGCAATGATGTCAAAGTGTTTGCATGGGTATGGAAGAATGGAGAGCAGAACGGCGGTAAGTGGGTAGGCTGTACAGGCAGTGGCAGTACTGTAAAGTTTGAGCTGGAAGCTGGCAGAGACCGCTTTGTTTTGGTAAGAGCGCACAAAGATACAACAACTCCTGACTGGAATATGCAGGGAGATAAAGCTGGTCGCATCTACAATAAAACAGCTGACATCACTGTTATATCTGGAACGAATACATATAGTGCAAACTTTGTGGAGTATACGCCATCGGGCGGTGGCTCAGGAGGCGGCAGTTCTGGCGGAGGCACACAGCCGACGAACACCAAAATAACGGTAACAGCCGACAGCTGGACATGGGGCAATGATGTCAAAGTGTTTGCATGGGTATGGAAGAATGGAGAGCAGAACGGCGGTAAGTGGGTAGGCTGTACAGGCAGTGGCAGTACTGTAAAGTTTGAGCTGGAAGCTGGCAGAGACCGCTTTGTTTTGGTAAGAGCGCACAAAGATACAACAACTCCTGACTGGAATATGCAGGGAGATAAAGCTGGTCGCATCTACAATAAAACAGCTGACATCACTGTTATATCTGGAACGAATACATATAGTGCAAACTTTGTGGAATATACGCCGTCGTCTAGCGGTGGTTCAGGAGGCGGCAGTTCTGGCGGTAACACACAGCCGACGAACAACAAGATATCGGTAACAGCTGACAGCTGGACATGGGACGGCGATGTCAAAGTGTTCGCATGGGTATGGAAGAATGGAGAGCAGAACGGCGGTAAGTGGGTAGGCTGTACAAAAGCCGGCAACGCCGCTGAGTTCGAACTGGAATCCGGCAAGAACCGCTTCCTTTTGGTAAGATGCTACAAAACTACAACAACTCCTAACTGGGATATGCAGGGAGATAATCCAGGAAGGATATACAGCAAGACACCAGATATCAAAGTTATACCCGGAAGAAAGGTATACAGCACGAAGTTCAATGACTATACGCCGTCTGGAGGCGGCAGTTCCGGCGGAAGCACAACGCCAACGAACACCAAGATAACGGTGAACATCGATAGTTGGATATGGAATGACAACGCCAAAGTATTTGCATGGGTATGGAAGAATGGAGAGCAGAACGGCGGTAAGTGGGTAAGTTGCATAAAATCCGGTAGTGCGGCAAAGTTCGATCTGGAACCCGGTAGAGATCGCTTCCTTTTGGTAAGAACCCATAAAGGTACGGCACAGCCCAACTGGACGACAGGAGGCGACAATCCTGGAAGAATCTACAACAAAACAGCCGACATCACTGTTAAGGCAAACCAGACAACATACAGCGTAAGTTTTGTGGAATATACGCCGTCTGGCGGAGGTTCTGAGGGTGGTAGTTCGGGCGGCAGCACACAGCCGACGGTCACGCACATAACGGCGAAGATATCGAGTTCTCAAAACTGGGTATGGGGCGACAATGCCAAGGTGTTCGCCTGGGTATGGAAGAACGGCAAGAATTCCGAAGGCAAGTGGGTGGCATGCACAAGGTCCGGTAACGACGCAAAGTTCGACCTGGAATCGGGCAAAGACCGCTTCCTTTTGGTAAGAGCCCACAAAGGCACGTCACAGCCTAACTGGCAAGTTGACGGACACAAGCCAGGACGAATCTACAACAAGACGGCTGACATGACTGTTAATGGGACCCAGCCAACATACAACGTAAGTTTTGTTGAATACACACCGCCGTCCTCAGGTGGTGGCTCTTCAGGCGGCAGCACACAGCCAACGGTTACCAAGATAACGGCAAACGGTAACTGGGAGGTCTGGAAGGACGGTGCAAAGATATTCGCTTGGGTATGGAAAGGTTCTGCCGCAGGTTCATGGAAACCCTGTACAGGTTCAGGCAATACGGTTAAATTTGACCTGCCGGCAGGTTGCACCGGCTTCAAACTTGTGCGAGTTCCTGGCTCTACATCCACGCCCGATTGGAATGGTACTATTTGGAATCAAACCGGCAACATTTCTGTTAATTCAGGTCAAACAAGCTACAACGTAACTTTCAACTGATTTGTGAAGCATTGAACCGCTTTCACTAAAAAGCAAAATGCCTAAATCCCGTCGGTTTTCCGGCGGGATTTTTTTGTCTGTGTTTTCTTCTGATAAATTTCTTGAAGCAACTTACGATTTTCATTATCATTTTCAAAAATCGCTCGCCGGAGACTTTATGACAATCACATCGCTCGAATCGGAACTTTCGCATAATCCTTATCCCGGACGTGGAATAATCGCAGGCCGTTCAGGCGACGGAAAATTTGCAATCTGCGCATACTGGACAATGGGTCGCTCTCCCGGAAGCCGTAACAGAATCTTCGTGGAAGACGGGGATGGAATCAGAACCCAAGCGTATGACCCTTCATTGGTTGCAGGGGATGCAAGTCTTATCATATATCCTGCGGTGAAGGTTTTGGAAAATCGGACAATCGTTACAAACGGCGACCAGACTTGTACGATTTTCGACGGTCTTAAAAACGGACTTTCATTTGAGGAGTCCTTGAGGAGCAGAAAATACGAGCATGACGAGCCGAACTTTACTCCGCGGATTTCGTGCCTTTTAGATATCTCGGGCGGAGAATTTAACTATCAGTTTTCTATACTAAAAAGTGATTCCGGAAATCCTTTGAATACGCTTCGCTTTACGTACGCCTACGAAAATCCCGTTTGCGGCGAAGGGCATCTAATTCATACGTACATGACCGATGGGAATCCTCTTCCAAGTTTTGAAGGCGAACCAAAAAAAATCCGTATGCTAGACGATATCGATGAATTTTCTGAACTCATATGGAATTCCTTGAATCCGGAGAACAAAGTTTCGCTTTTTGTAAGATTCATAGATATTGCGACAGGAAAGTTTAGCTCACGGATTCTGAACAAAAATCGATAGAATCCGACATGAATGATTTCCGAGCGGATGCCGGGAGTGCAGCCGATTTTTTACGGTAACGGTTATTTTTGGAGAATATAGATTATCATTCTGAAGCCCTGTGTGTACTCTCTCTAATACTTGAAAGTTTTGACCAATTGGATTATCATTACAGAACCTTAAAACTGTTTGTTCCGGCGTTTCAGCCGTTTGGAGTTATTAAATGAGCACTATTGGAATTATCCTTCTTGTTGTATTTGTGATTGCAAGCATTCTTCTTATCCTTCTTGTCCTTGTTCAAGACGACGGTCAGAATGGAATGGGTGGTCTTTTGGGAGGCAGAGGAACTGCCGCATTCGGCTCTCATTCCGCCAGCGTGCTTACAAAGGCAACGGCTGTTCTTGTTTTTTTGTTTTTTGCGCTTGCCTTGCTTCTTGCGATAATAAATAAGAAGCCCAAACTTGACGATTCTTTACTTTCTTCTCCTGCCGCCGAAACTTCTATGGATTCGGCGTCTTCTGATACAATTAAAGAAGATTCTGAGAGAACTGCTGATTCATGGTGGAATGCCGCTGGCGATGTTTCGGAAGAAGGCGAAAATTCTTCCGAAACAAAATAATCGCATAAGCCCTTACGGACTTATAGATTTTGCATTCAGGAGGCTTTTCGGATGTTGGAAAATCTTATCGGTCCTGAAAGTATCATTCTTGAACTTCAGAGCGAGAGCAAGGATGAGTTGTTCTCTGAAATGGTTGAAAACCTTGTCCGGCGAAACGGAAATTTTGACAGGGGAACTATTATTTCTGCCATTGAGGAACGCGAGGAGAGAAAAAACACATGCATAATGCCGGGTGTTGCCGTTCCTCATGCCAGTGTTCCGTCCCTAAAAAAATCCGAGGTTGTCCTTGGTATAAGCCGTGCAGGAATCGACTACGAACTTGACGGCGCACTTTCTTCCAATAAGGAGAATTTTGTTCATCTTGTGTTCATGTTTCTGTTCGACCCTGACAACACTCAGGATCATCTTGACCTTTTGGCTGATTGCGCAATGTTGCTTGCTAATCCTGCATTTTATGCGGATATAATGAAGGCAAAGGATGTTCATGAGGTTTGCAGCATAATAAAGGAAATAGAATATGGCGAAACCTGAGATTGACGTAATAACGCACCTTCTGAATGTGGAGCAAAATGCTTTCATTTTGGCAAAGGATGCTCAGGAAAGGGCGAACCGTATTCTGTCGGATGCACGGGCGAAGGCGGACAAAGAATTTGACGAGCAGTACAAGAAAATATCTTCCACTCTTGAGAAAGATTTTGAATCCAAAAAAGAAGAGATTGCATCTGCACACAAAAAGAAATTTGATGAATATGTATCAAGCGTAAAGGAAGTCGTTCAGGATACGGATGCCTTTAAGGATTTTGTGAAAAAGACATTGGGCGTAGTATAGGCGGTCGGAATGGAAAAAAGCGGAGCCGCATGTTACGTCTATGCAAAAATCTCTGGAATGCTGAAAAAAGCCTATGTCGGAAAAAATGCGATAAGGCTTTTTGATGCGGATTCGCTTTCCAGCCTTTGGCAGATGGTTTTTGCAACTCCGACTCCGATGATTCCGGAAGCCATGCTTGCCACAAAACTTGAAAAAGATGCTGTAAATCTTTTGATGAAAGAATACATAAAACTCCTTGAGATTTACGATAAGCCTTCCCGTATTCTTGTTCAGTTGATGCACCTTTACGAGATTGAAAATATCAAGACGATAACGGCGGCGTTAAGTTACGGAGAACAGAATCATCCGCATTGCGTGAATATTGGAAACTATGCGACCCTTCACATAGACCAGTGGCCGGATCTTAAAAAAATCACGGAAGGTTCTGAATTCAGTTGGATAGATTCCGTTCCTTATGGTGCACAGAGGCAGGCGATGGATCATAAACTGGATCTACAGGGATTCAGGCAGTTGTGGTCTTCGTTGAATTCCGTGAAGGACGAGTCAAAGTCCGTGCTTATCGACTATTTTTCCAGGGAAATGGCGATAATAAATCTCATTTGGGCGTTGCGCCTTAAAGTCTATTACAAATATTCTGACGAAAAAATAATAGAAAATCTTTATTATTTGGCAGATGCGCCGTCGCCGGATGATATTATTTGCACCTATGCATATGATATTTTGGGTCGGAATATAGATTCCTATGACGACTGGAAGGACTGGGCTTTTTCACAATGCCTTAATCCGCACGAGGAAGGCTCTCCTTGGAAGGTGAATCCCATGTGGATTGAGCAGAGGTTCAGAAGTCTGGCTGTCGGAAAGGAAATCCGTTTGTTCCATCAATATCCTATGACAGATCTTAGTTTGGTCATGTTTTTCAGGCTCAAGCAGCAGGAATTGAACTATATCAGGGCTGCGACGGAAGCATTGCGTCTTGGCTCGGATAAGACGGAAGCCATGTACGTGGCAGGTATTTCTGAACAGGTTGGAGATGTGTAGAATGGCAAGAACAGCTGAGATGAGATTGATAGAACTTATGGTTCTCAAGGAAGACATCGTTAGGGTCATCGAATACCTTGGAAAATACGGTTGCTTTCAGTTTCAGTCAAAAAAACATGACTCTGCCGCACCTAAAAAAAATACTCAGGTGCTGAATATCGACGATGACCTTTATCAGAGACTTGAGGAACTTAGGGTTTTCTTCAATATCCCGTCTCCTGCAGAGGAAATTTTGGATTGTACTTCCCTTTCGGAAGAAGGTAGAAATGAATGCAGGCGAATCATATCGGCAGGTTCTTCGCTGGTAGAGCGGATGAATGCCCAAGCCTCGGAACTCGACAGGGTGACAAAGGCTTATGAAGAGGCGCTTGATTTTGCTAACCTACAAGTTCCTTTTTCGGAACTGGACAGCCTTTCGTTCCTTTCGTTAAAAATAGGAAAAATCTCTCCAGAAAACGTTGAACCATTGCGGCTGGCTGTAGGTTCTTCCGCTGTGATAGTTCCACTTGGAGAAGCTTCTTCAAGAATCCTTGCGGCGTCTTCAAAAAAAGGTCGCTTTGCATTGGACACCGAACTGAAGAATTTCGGCTTTGTCGAGATGGCGATTCCCAGGGATTTCAAAGGAATTCCTGCCAATGTTCTTGAGGGGCTGGAGCATGAGAAGTCTGAGGTTTCATGCGGCCTTGAACGGCTCAAGGAAGAATGCGGAAATTTCAGGGAGACACATTCGGATGCGATAATCAATATGCTGAAATCACTTTCCATGACCATTCAGGTTCAGGAAGTGATGGCTTCGCTTGAATCCACGCAGATGGTTTACCATGTGACAGGCTGGCTTCCGTCCGCAAAATCCGCTGACGTTACAAAGGAACTGGACCAGCTTACGGAAGGTAGAATCGCTATCCGAGAATACCATCCATTGGAAGTTCCTTCCGTGATAAACGGAAATGAGCAGGTGCCTGTAAAACTGGAGCATGGAAAATTCGTTTCCGCATTTGAGCGCATGGTGTTCAGTTACGGTTCTCCATTGTACGGAACTATCGACCCGACTCCTTTTGTGGCGGTTTTCTTCACAATCCTTTTCGGCATAATGTTCGGCGATACGGGGCAGGGACTTGTATTCCTGATTGCAGGAATCCTTATGCAGCTGAAGCTGATTAAAGTTGGCGGCTGGAATATGTTCGCTCCGGTTTTCATTTCCATCGGTGTTACAAGTTCTTTGATGGGGCTTGTTACAGGCGAGTTTTTTGCGAACGAGACGGTTCTAAAACCGTTCGCCTTGTGGGTTACGGGTTTGTTTGGAGAACCTCATGCTCCGATTGTAAAGATGATGCCTTCATCCGATCCGAATTCTTTGAAAGTGATTTTCGGCATTTTCGGGATAACAATTGCAGTCGGTTTTGTGATAAATTCCGTCGGGCTTTTCTTGAACTTTGTGAACAACATAATCCAAAAAAAATGGGGAAGCGCTTTTTTCGGGAAAACGGGACTTTCAGGCTTCTGCTTTTTCTGGTACGTGGCTATCTTTGCGTTGCGGATTGCGTTTTTGTCCCATTCCGTGCATCTTTTCGACTGGATTGTGATTGGAATCACGCTGTTTTTCTCTGCATTTGGCGAGCCTTTCGAAAGATTGCTTGACGGGAAGCGGCCGGTCGTTGAAAATGGAGTAGGCTCGATGCTCATCGGCGGAGTCGTTGAACTTATAGAAGTTGTGTCCACATATCTTTCAAGTTCAATAAGTTTTGTCCGTGTGGGAGCATTTGCTTTGGCGCATGCCGTTCTTGGATTCATAATCCATCTTATGGCGGAAAAAAGCGGTGCGGTCGGCGGAATTTTTGTGATGGTCATAGGGAACTCGATCGTCGTGGTTCTTGAGGGAATGATTGTCGCAATCCAGGTAATCCGACTTCAGTATTACGAGTTTTTCAGCAAATTCTTTAATAAAACAGGAACGGAGTTCAAGCCGTTCAGGTTCTATTACGGAAAATGATTTTGTGAATTGGGTGGGCGTTTTCCACCTTAACTATAGAAAAGAGGTATTTATATGAGCAAAAAAATCTTTGCATTGTTCTTTGCCTTGATGGTTTTTGGAACTGCATATGCGGTGTCGGAAACTTATGAGGCTCAGGCTTCGGATGAGCCGGCTATGGAGGCTCAGGCTGAAAAGGCATCTTCGGTGTCAGGAATCAAATATCTTGCCGCCGCCGCCGCTGTCGGAATCGCCTGCATTGCCGGTGGAATGGCAGTCGGAAAAATCGGTGCTGCCGCTATGGGCGCCATGAGCGAGAACGCTGAACTTTCCGGAAAAGCCCTTCCTTTCGTAGGACTTGCGGAAGGTATCTGCCTTTGGGGATTCCTCGTAGGACTCCTTATTATCGTGATGTAAGAACGAAAATTGGATTTTTATATAATTGGGGACAGAGAGATCGTTCTGGCGTTCAGGCTGACCGGCATTCAGGGGACTGTTGCGGAAAACCGGAACGATGTCTTGGATGCCTTTAATAGGGTCACAGGCAAGGGCGGAGATATTGCGGCTCCTGTCGAACAGGTTCCAAAGGTTCTGATTCTTACCGAGGCTACGGCTGAAATGATTGAAGATGAGGAAATCTCTTGGCAGAAGACGGGTAAATATCCTCTTATTGTGGAAATCCCCTGTCTGAATGGACACGTTCAGGGAAAGAAATCTTTGACGGATGCCATCAGAGAGGCTGTTGGGGTTCAGGTTTAGTTTTTGGAAAATTGATTTTATGGAAGAATTACGCTCCACTGAAATACTTGACAAAGAGATTCAGGCAGAGGCTCGCAAAAAGGCGGAAAAGATAGTCAGAAGCGCCGAAGCCGAGGCGAAGTCCTTGGAAGAACAGGTCGCGCTTCGTCTTGAAAAGGCAAAGTCGGACAAGGAAGAAAAAAACGCCGCCAGGCTTTCCGCATTGGAGAAAGACCTTGAGGCGACTTTCCCGCTTGAGAAGGAGCGGTTCCTTGTTTCCTATATTCAGGAATCAATCGACAAAGGGATGAATGGATATTTTTCTTCCCTTTCGGATGAGGAAATCGTGTCCGTCCTTTTGGGCGAACTTTCCCGGTATGACGAAAAGCTTGCCGGTCGCCCTGTGAACGCATATGTCTATGGACTTGATGTCGCTCTTGCGGAAAAAAGCCTCAAGAAAAAGGTGAACCTTTTGTCTGTCGAGAAAACGGAATTCAACAGGCGTATTCAGGAACAGATTTTCGGTCTTGAAAAACAGAAAGGAATCATCGTCGAGACCCAGGACAAAGAAATCGTGCTTCGCCTTACTTTGAGCGAGATTGTAAGCCGCCTGGAAGAAAACTATCGGGAAGAACTTTATGAAAAACTCTTTGCAGGGAGGCTCTAGGAAATGGTAGAAGGAAAAATCACTCGAATTTCCGGACCTATTGTATTTGCGGAGGGGCTGGATTCCTGCGGACTTTACGATGTTGTAGATGTGGGGGAAAATCAGCTTATAGGTGAAATCATCCGTCAGAGCAAGGGAAAATCTACTATTCAGGTCTATGAAGAAGATACCGGAATGCGTGTGGGCGAAAAAGTTGTAAGCAACAATCGCCCCTTGTCATTGAAGCTTGGTCCGGGACTGGTCGGGACGATTTATGATGGAATCCAGCGTCCTTTGAAAGAGATGGCTGACCATTCCGGTGCTTTCATATTGCCCGGCGAAAGGGCTGAACCGCTCGATGTAAACAAAAAATGGAATTTTGTCGCTTCGGAAACTTTGAAAGAAGGCTCGCCGATAAAACCGGGAATGCCAATCGGTACTGTAAAAGAAACCGATTCTGTGACACAAAAAATAATGATTTCTCCGATGGTTAGAGGTCGTGTCCTAAAAACTTTCAAAGGCTCGGGGGAATATACTGTTGACGATGTTGTTGCCGTCACTGAACTTGATGAGGAAATCAAACTTAGCCAATACTGGCCTGTAAGAAAAGCCCGCCCTTATGCCGAAAAACTTGAGGTCTCCGAGCCGCTGATTACGGGGCAAAGGGTAATAGATGTGTTCTTTCCGCTTTCTAAAGGCGGAACGGCCGCCATTCCGGGTGGATTCGGAACGGGAAAAACAATGACGCAGCACGCTGTGGCAAAATGGTGCGATGCCGATTTGATTGTCTATATAGGTTGCGGCGAGCGTGGAAACGAGATGACGGAAGTCCTTACAGAATTTCCGGAGCTTATAGACCCTCGTACCGGCAGATCCATAATGGAACGAACAATACTTATCGCAAACACTTCGAATATGCCTGTAGCGGCGAGGGAAGTCTCGCTTTATTCAGGAATCACGCTTGCCGAATATTTCAGGGACATGGGTCTTCACGTGGCTATTATGGCGGATTCGACCAGCCGATGGGCGGAGGCGTTGCGCGAACTTTCAGGGCGCATGGAAGAAATGCCTGCGGAAGAAGGATTTCCCGCATATCTTCCGACAAGGCTTGCTTCGTTCTACGAGCGCGCCGGTAGGGTCATAAGCCTTGAAGGAAAGGAAGGTTCGGTTTCGATAATAGGAGCTGTCTCTCCTCCGGGTGGGGATTTTTCCGAGCCTGTAACCCAGCATACAAAACGTTTTATCCGATGTTTTTGGGCGTTGAACAGGGAGCTTGCGAATGCCCGTCATTATCCTGCGATAGGCTGGATAGATTCGTATTCGGAGTACGCTTCCGAGGTCAAAGAGTGGTGGGAAAATCATAATCCATTTTGGTCAAAGGTCCGTTCCCAAGCACTTGAACTTCTTAAAAAAGAGCAGCGTTTGGAACAAATCGTACGCCTTGTAGGGCCTGATTCACTTCCTGCGTCCGAAAGGCTCGTGCTAAAAGCTTCCGAGATGATAAAAAACGGTTTTCTGCAGCAGGACGCATTCGATGATGTGGATATGTACTGTTCTTCGGAAAAACAGATTAAGATTCTCGTGATTATTATGAATTATTACCGCCGGGCTTTGGGTGTTCTTGGGAATGGCTGCCCTCTTGAAAAGGTAGCAAATCTTCCCGTGTGTGATGAGATTGTTCACATAAAATATACCGTTCCGAACGACAAGATTGAAAAATTCGTTGACGTTGAAGAGCATTTCAACTCTCAGTTTGACGAACTTGAAGCCATCTACGGAAAGTCATTGGGATAGTTTGAGGTTTAGTTTATGAAAGGAATCGAATACAGAGGAATCGCAAGCGTCGACGGACCTATAGTTGTCGTAAAAAGAACTGAAAATGTCTTCTTTAATGAAACCGTTTACGTTAGAGACAGAAACGGGGATAAAAGGCTTGGGAGAGTGGTTGACCTTTCGGAAAGTGCCTGCGTCGTCCAGATTTTCGGGGATACTACGGGCATAGACCTTGCTGAAAGTTCCTTTGAGTTCTTGGAAAAGCCTCTTGAACTTCGGGTCGGCGATGGGCTTCTCGGTCGGGTTTTTAACGGACTTGGAAAACCGATTGACGGATATCCGGAGATTGTTTCTTCCGAATTTGTGAACGTTAACGGAAACCCCATAAATCCGTACAGCCGAGCGTATCCTAGGGATTTTATCCAGACAGGAATTTCTGCGATCGACGGGATGAATTCCCTTGTCCGTGGGCAGAAACTTCCGATATTTTCAGGCTCCGGTCTTCCTCATAACAAACTTGCGGCGCAGATTATCCGTCAGGCAAAACTACGAGGAACGGACGAACAGTTTGTGATGGTTTTTGCCGGCATGGGAATAAAATACGATGTCGCAAAATTTTTTATAAACACGTTCGAGGAATCCAGCGTCCTTTCAAAGGTCGTGATGTTCCAGTCTTTTGCGGATGCACCTTCGATAGAGCGAATAATGACTCCCAGATGCGCCCTTACTGCGGCTGAATATCTTGCCTTCAAGAAAGGGATGCATGTGCTTGTCGTCATGACGGACATGACAAACTACTGTGAGGCTCTCAGGGAAATTTCTACAACTCGCGGTGAAGTTCCCGGAAGAAAAGGATATCCGGGCTATCTTTATTCCGACTTGGCGGAACTTTACGAAAGAGCCGGAAAAATCGAAGGTTCAAACGGTTCTATCACCCAAATTCCGATTCTTACGATGCCTAACGACGATATTTCTCATCCGATTCCGGATCTTACAGGCTACATAACTGAAGGTCAGATAGTCATCGAACGGGAACTCGATAGTCAGGGCTTCTATCCTGCGGTAGCGAGCCTTCCCAGCCTTTCGCGTCTGATGAAAGACGGAATAGGTCCGGGCATGACAAGGGAAGACCATGCGAATGTCTCAAGCCAGCTTTTCGCAAGTTATTCCAAGGTAAAGACCATCAGAAATCTTGCAGCCATAATCGGCGAGGAAGAACTTGGAGAACTCGACAGGCTCTACCTTAAATTTGGCGAAAAGTTTGAGACTGAGTTCTTGAGTCAGGGTGAGTACGAGGATAGGACGATAGAAGAAACTTTGCGTATCGGCTGGGAGTGTCTTTCCGTGCTGCCTGTTGAAGAACTGTTCAGGATAAAAGAGCAGTTCGTGGAAAAATATCTTCCAAGGTGACGGAATAGAAAATGGCAAAATTGAACCTTGCGCCTACAAAATCAAATCTTCTTGCCATGACCGAACAGCTTGCTACAGCCAGGAACGGATACGAGCTGCTTGATCAGAAACGGGAACTTTTGGTGCAGGAACTTATGCACATGGTCGAAAAAGTAAAGCTTTTGGAACGGGATATCGAAAAGTCAGTGAAACAGGCTTATCCTGCTTTCAAGAGAATGCTGATGGCTGACGGTTCGGACCAGATAAGAAGAATCGCCCATGATGTTCATTACAATTTTGAAATGAAGGAAAAAGAGATTGTTGTCGCAGGTTTGAGATTCCAGACGCTGGATGTGAAACTTCCCGAAAAGCAGCTTTTCTATTCAGGCGTCGGAACATATGCGAACACCGATGAAGTCATCGACAGGTTTTTCGACCTTCTTACATTGCTTACCCAGATGGCTTCCATAAGAACAGTCGTTTGGCGGCTTGCCGATGAGGTCAAGAAAACCCAGCGGCGAGTAAATGCGCTTGACAAGTTGGTGATTCCTCAGACAGAGGAGACAAAAAAATATATCGAGAATGTCCTTGAGGAAAAGGAACGTGAAAACATCTTTGTCCTCAAGTCGCTAAAGAAAAAGGGTGGAAAAACTTAAGGAAATAAGGATATGGGAAAGCCTCTTTTTAAAAGAATTCTTGTTTGTGTGAACGGTACATCCGAATCGCTCAAGGCTGTTATGTACGCAATAGTTCTTTCAAAGCAGTTGTCGTTGTCGCTCAAGGTGGTTTACGTTGTCGATACCGCAACCATCAAGTTCCTTACGAATTCAAAATTCTTTGCTCCCGACGAAAGAATGGAATACGAAGAAAAATTGAATCAGGATGGAAAGCACATTCTTGAGTACGTGAAAAACTTGGCTTCCATGAAAGGCATCGAAATTGAGACTGAGCTTCTTTCCGGGGCTGTGGCGACCGAGATCCTGAACGCGGCTGAATCATTCAAGGCCGACATGATTTTCCTGGGCGGAAGCAAGGATAGCGTTCATCTTTTGAAACAATCCAACACGCAGGCATCCCGCGCAAAATTCAACACCGCCAATCAGATAATGCAATATTCTCCTTGTCCCGTGCTTGTCGTGAATAAAAAAGACATGGAAGACCTTTTTAAGATTTCATAAAATGGTATAAACTTCTCCTTGATAGATATTTTAGAGAGAGTTGTTGGGAAAGTTTGTGATAGACTATTATAAAATTTTAGGCGTAAAGCAGGACGCTTCCGTGGCGGAAATAAAGCGTGCCTACAGAAAGAAGGCAAAACTCCTTCACCCGGATAGAAGGAATTCCGCCGATTCGGAAGAATTCAAAACTCTTGCACGAGCATATGAGATTCTTTCCAATTCCAGACAACGCTCCATATTTGATGCATCGTTTTTCACAAGATTCAGTATGCGCCGCGAAAATCAGAATGTCTTTGACTATCGTTCATGGCTTTCCGAACGCATGGACTACGAAAGCAGGGCAAAACTCATATTTTTCGATTTAATGCATCACCGGGAAGACGAGGCTGTCGTCGAGTTCAAGAGAATGTCCATGAATCATATAGATTTTTCCCTGAAAAAATGGTTCACCAGAGAAGATTTCATGGATTACGGCTACATACTTGCCGAAGAACTCGTTCTCAGGGAAGAATTCTACGATGCCATAAATCTTCTTGACCAGATTATCATAATGGAATACAGTTACAGTTACTTTCGGCTGTTCTTTCCCGAGGTGATGGATTTTACCCGTGAAGTTTTAAGAAACCACATAGACGGAACGATAAGCGATGAGCTTGCCATCGACGTGTTCGAGCGTGCGTTGGACTTGGGCTTTTCAAGGAGCGACAATGTGTTTTTCCTTTCCAAAATGTCTGAGGCGTATAGCCGCATAGGAGATGAACATGCGGCAAGGCTCTGCATCGATGAAATCCACAATCTATAGGAAAGACAAACCAAAATCTTTCAAAAAACAGTTTTTATAGGACGATGACATATGATTAAACTTAAAAATGAAGACGAAATCGAAGGAATCAGAAAATCCTGCCACCTGCTCGCGGATATGTTTAATTTCATAATTCCGATTGTGAAGGATGGAGAGGGAATGTCCACAAAAGACATTGACGATTTGGCTGTGAAATTCATAAAGGAGCATGGCGGAAAACCTGCGTGGTATCAGGAAGATTTTCCCGGTGCGCTGTGCATAAGCGTGAACGATCAGGTAATCCATGGAATTCCCTCGAAAAAAAGAATCATAAAATCGGGCGACATAGTTTCGTTGGACGGAGGCATAAATCTTGGCGGTTTCATAAGCGATTCCTGCCATTCCGTTCTTGTCGGAAAACCGCTTCCGGAAGTAAAAAAACTGGACGACGTGGCGCTTGAATGTCTTGCTGCCGGAATAGAAGCCTGCCGTGTCGGAAACAGAATAAGTGACATTTCGAGGGCCGTTTACGACATCGCTACAAGGAACGGCTACGGGGTTGTCTACGATTTTTGCGGGCATGGGGTCGGACTTGATGTTCATGAAGATCCCAGCATTCCGAATTGCCCAAGCACTGGTCCGAATCCGAGAATTGTCCCTGGCATGGTTTTGGCTATAGAACCGATGATAAACATCGGAACTGCGGATGTTTATGTAGACCAACACGACGGCTGGACGGTGTACACCGAAGACCATAAGTTTTCCGCCCATGAGGAGCATACGGTCGCCGTTTTTGAGGATCACACCGAAATACTTACCGATTTGAATTATTCTAGATAATTTTTTGCACCGATTTTGTTGTAACTATACTATCATTTTTTTATTTATCTAGAAAAAGCGCAAAACGCACATTTTGGAGGATTAGAAAAGATGAAAAAGTGGACAAAAACTTTTATGGGAACATTGACAGCCGCGGCTTTTGCATTTGCCGTGGTCTATATTTCTTGCGGAAAAATAAGCGTTAAGGGGTCTGCGGACACAGTATATGCAGAAACCCCATCCAAATTGATTTCCCAAGACAGCCTTAGAATTGTGGAGGCTCTGCAAGATTCGTTTAGGGCAATCAGCAACGGGCTTCTTCCGTCGGTGGTTGAGGTGGACGTTACAGAGACTAAAACCGTAACGGCGATAGACCCTTTTGAGGATTTCAGGAGATTTTTCTTTGGAAATCCGGGCGCTCAGGATAACGGCGGTGGTAAGAAGCAAAGATCATACGAGCAGAAAGGGCTTGGCTCAGGCGTAATTGTCCGTCGAACAGGAAACACCTTATATGTGCTTACGAACAATCATGTGGCAGGCGATGCAACCAAGATTGTGGTGAAGTTGAACGATGGCAGGGAATTCGACGGAAAACTTGTAGGCGCAGACAGTAGGATGGACATTGCATTGGTTTCGTTTGAGACTAAGGATAAAGAAATTCCTGTGGCGATGCTTGGCGATTCCGACAAAGTTCAGACAGGTGACATATGTTTTGCGATGGGCGCTCCTTTGGGCTTCAGCCAGTCCGTGACGCAGGGAATCATCAGCGCAAAAGGACGCTCCGGTTCGGGGATAGGAAACATAAATGACTTCATTCAGACAGACGCTGCCATAAATCAAGGAAATTCAGGCGGTCCTCTTGTGAACATTTACGGCGAAGTCATTGGAATCAACACTTGGATTGCGTCACAATCGGGCGGTTCGCAAGGACTTGGCTTTTCTATTCCTATAAACAACATCAAAAACGCGATAGATTCATTCATCTCGGACGGAAAAATTGTCTACGGTTGGCTTGGCGTTTCTCTGATGGATGCGACAAAAGAATACAAGAGCGAACTTGGGGTCGGAGACAAGGACGGTGCTTTGGCATCGCAGCTTTTCATAGGCTCGCCTGCGCAGAAATGCGGAATGCATCCTGGCGACTACATCATAGAACTGAACGGAAACAAGGTTAAGAACGTGAACCAGCTTGTGCGTGATGTAGGACTTTTGGAGGCGGGTTCACAGGCTAAGTTCAAGGTAATCAGAAGCGGAAAAACAGTCGAACTTAATATTAAAATCGAAGAACGTTCCGAAAAGGTTTCTTCTGACAACGGAAAACTTTGGCCGGGCTTTATCGCATCTCCGCTTACGGAAAACGTCAGAAAAGAACTAAATCTTGAGGACAAGGTGAAGGGAGTGGTTGTATCGAACGTGATGGAAAAATCGCCTGCGGCGTCTCTTCGCATTCAGGATACCGATATAATAACGGCAGTAAACGGAGTCGGAGTAAAAAATCTTTCTGAGTTCTATGGCGAACTTTCAAAAGCAGACAGGACAATCAATTTCGACATATATTCAAACGGCGGAACGATAACCACAGGAACATACAAGTTCTAGATTAGTTCTTTCCTTAATTTGGTGTAAGGATTACGCATGAAAAATGTATACGCAGAAAAGAGACATAGCATAAAATAAAAACGGAGGAACGCGGGGTGGCGGCAATGCCGCCGAGCCGCGCAGTCCGCTTACGGTCAGCTGCGGTGAACGGCAGGGTTGCTGGGGGTGCAGCCGATTTTTTTCGGTAATGGTTATTTTTTGGAATATAGGTTCTTATGCGTAAGTCCTTAATTTGATTGGCCTTAATATTGACATTAAGAGGCGGTTTCTGATATTATCATCCGTGCTATTATGATGAAGGGGTTGTGGTATGACCCGTTAGATACTGCGACTTTTTGCACATATAAATTTATTTTTGAGGTGTTTTATGTACGCTCTTGTTGATTATAAAGGCAAACAGTACAAAGCTGAGAAAGGCGCAATTCTTACGGTAGATAAACTGAATGTGGAAAGCGGTGCAAAGATAGACATCGATTCCGTTCTTCTTGTGAGCGATGGCGATAAGGTTTCTGTAGGAACTCCTTATGTGAACGGAGCGAAGGTTTCCGTGGTTGTCGAAGATACTTTCAAAGACAAAAAAATAATCGTCTATAAGTACAAATCAAAGAAGGATTACCACAGAACGATAGGTCATAGGCAGCAGTATACAAGGGTCAGGGTTGAAGATATCGTTCTTGCCTAAATCCTCACTTTAAGATGATAAGTGTGCTTTTAGAGCGCAATAGGAGCGGTTCGCTGGTGCGATGCATGGCAGAAGGCCACTCCGGATATGCCGTAAAAGGTTTTGACATAGTATGTGCTTCGGTTTCTGTCTTGCTTAAGACTACGTTGCGGATGCTGGAAAAAACAGACGGTATAAAACTTGAATTCGATGCCCCTGAGAGAGGGTTTTTGAGTTTTGAGATAAAAAATATCGGTCTTGATTCCATGATGGAAGAAAGACTGGTTTTTGCGGGAGATTTTCTTGTTACCGGCTTGGAAGCTGTTCAAGAAGAGTTTCCCGACAATTTGAAATTAAATTGTAAAATACTTTGAGGTTAGACCTCTGCAGGAGTAATATTATGGGAAGAACTAGAGGCGGAAGCGGCGCAAAAAACGGTCGCGATTCAAATCCTAAGAATTTGGGTGTGAAAAGATATGATGGTGAAAAGGTCACGGCCGGTTCTATACTTGTCCGCCAGCGCGGCACTAAATTCCATCCCGGAGACAATGTTATGAGGGGAGGAGACGATAGTCTGTTTGCTACGGCAGATGGTACGGTCGTTTTCCATGAGAGAATGAACAGAAAGTGGATTTCTGTAAAACCTGTAAATTCTTAATTTGGGATAATCCTGTTTTTTTTTCTGACTACCCGGCTGGAACTGTCTGACCGGGTATTTTTTTTGTTTTACGAGTCGAAGTATTTGGCGAGGTTTTTATGTTTAATTTTGCAGACGAGGCTGTAATCGAGGTTCGTTCGGGCAAGGGCGGAAACGGCTGTATCTCGTTCCGGAGGGAAAAATACATTCCGCATGGAGGTCCTAACGGCGGCGACGGCGGAAAGGGTGGCGATGTCATCTTCATGATGAAGAAGAACATGAGGACTCTTTCAAAACTTAGGCATCATAGAATTTTCAAGGCAAAAAATGGCGGCGACGGGCAAGGCTGGAATCGTTTTGGGAAGGACGGCGAGGATGTGGTAATTCCCGTTCCGCCCGGAACCACAATCCGGGATGCGGAAAGCGGTGAATTGATTCACGACTTCACGACCGATTCCGACGGTGCTACGTTCCTTTTCCTTGAGGGCGGGAAAGGCGGCTGGGGCAATGTTCATTTCAAAAGTTCCACGAATCAGGCGCCGCGTTATGCCCATCCGGGGACTCCGGGCGAAATGCGGACATTGCATCTGGAACTGAGCATAATGGCTGATGTCGGGCTTGTAGGTTTTCCGAATGCAGGAAAATCTTCGCTTCTTACGGCGTTTACAAATGCCCGCCCGAAAATTGCGCCGTATCCGTTTACCACAAAAATCCCGAATCTTGGGGTTCTCAGAGTTGACGAAGAGCAGGACATAATAATCGCTGACATTCCCGGAATCATCGAGGGGGCTTCCGAAGGTGTCGGGCTTGGATTTGATTTTCTGAAGCACATCGCAAGGACGGCTTGTCTTCTTTTTATGGTTGACTGTTCCGAGGAAAACTATCTTTCTGCATACGGCACGCTTTGTTCTGAACTGAAAAATTATTCAAAAAATCTTATGGATAAGCCAAGGATTGTTCTTGCAAACAAGATAGATTTGGAAGGCGCAAAAGAGAATGCCCTTAAACTGGCGGAATTTATTGGTGAAAAAGAGCCTGAAACAAAGGTCATTCCGATTTCTGTCCTGAATAATTACGGAATGAAGAATGCGAAGTCGGCGATAATGACGCTTGTGGATGCGCTTGAAAACGGAGAGCGAATCAGCGAATCAGGGAAGAAATTCAGTTCCCCGAGTTTTATGGAAAATATCCTGCCTGATGATGATATTCCGGTTCAGTATCCGGGAATGGAAGGGTAGAATGAAAATTGCCGTTTTGGGAGGAGCTTTTAATCCTTTGCACATAGGACATTGCATGCTTGCAGAGTCCGTTGTAAAGGATCTTGGTTACGAGAGAGTTCTCTTTGTTCCTACAAATATTCCGCCCCACAAAAAAATGGCTTCTGATGTTTCCGGAAAAATTCGGCTTGAAATGGTTCAAAGATTTTGTGACGAAGCAAGCGCCCATGGTGCGAAGGCTTTTTTCTGTGAGTCTTGCGAGATTGAGAGGGCGGGAATTTCTTATACTTACGACACCATTTGCTATCTTTCGGAAAAATACAAGGAAATCCTGTCTGGAAAAATTGGTCTTATACTTGGCGAGGAAAGCGCCGCTCAGTTTTTCAGGTGGCACGAGGCTGAAAAAATCGCAAGTTTGGTCGATTTTCTTGTCGCAAGACGGCATCCTGACGGAAACGGGATTGATATCGATTCTTTTGAAAACGAGACTGTAAACGGCTATCAGCGGGATTTTCAGCTCAGAGATTTTAAAGAAACTTTCCGTTATTCCCATACCATGCTTGAAAATCCTGTTCTTCCGGTTTCTTCCACTGAGATAAGAAGCCGTATCGCCTGCGCCAAGGCATTCCGTTATCTTGTTCCTGAATCTGTTTTTCAGTATATTATGGAGCATAAATTGTACGGTTTTAGATGATGACTGAATACGAGACTGAACTTGACGCTCTCATAAAAAAAATAAAAAAATATGCGAAAACCTCCGTACCCAGGTCAAGATATGAGCATTCGATAAGAACCGCAGAGATGTGCAGCAAACTTTGTTCGCTCTATGGACTGGACGAGAATCTTGGCTACCTTGCGGGAGTTGCGCACGACATGTGCAAAAACCTTGACGATGAACGGATGCTTAGTCTTTCTGCAAAGGACAATAATCCCATCACCGAATTGGAAAAGGAGAAACCGAGCCTGTTGCATGGAAGGGCAGCGGCGGTGATGATGAAGGAGGATTTCGGTTTTGATGATGAGCGAATCCTTGAGGCGATAGCGAATCACACCTTCGGCAAAGTTGGAATGGGCGATTATGCTAAATCCCTTTTTATCGCAGACAAAGTTGAACCTGGAAGGGAGCATATAACTTCCGATTATTTGGAAAAACTTTATAAACTTCCGATAAACAGGGCGGCGGAACAGGTGTTAAAGGAGAATATGGACTATCTTTCCGAAAAAGGAAAAAAAATAGCACCTGAATCGGTTCGGCTGTTGCGCTGGCTAAAATCTTTGGGCTAGAATTGTAAATCCGTGGGGAAAAAATGGGAAAAAAAAGATATTTCAGGGACGAACAAAAGGGCGCGTTTTTTCTTGTGATTATTTTGCTTATCATGATTTCTGTCGGAATTGTAGTGGGGCTTTCCCTGCGCACGGACAAGGTGGCTGAAAAAATCTCCGATGACCAGGTTATTCGTGTGCTGCTTGTCCTTGACAACGGTAAAAACGGCGAACGGAAGGCGGTTTTTACCAACATGCTTATCTATTATCCGGTTTCAAGGAAGGCTGCCTTGGTGAACATTCCGGGACATACGGGTGGAATATACCAGAGTCTTGGGCGGGTGGACAGGATTGACAGAATCTATAGCGAAAAGGGAATCGAGCCGTATCTTAAAGAAATCGAGAAAGTCCTTGACGTAAACATTCCGTTTTTCATGGTGATTGGACAAGATGATTTTGTCAGGCTTACGGATATGCTTGGAGGCTTGAGGGTGTTTATCCCGTTTCCTGTGGATAAGGTTTCGGATGATGGGGAACTTTGGCTTTTACCTTCCGGGGCTGTAACATTGGACGGCGACAAAATTTCAGTCTATCTTCATTACAAACTTGACGATGAAGAGGAAACTGAAATAAACGAGAGGTATCAGAATGTTGTGAATGCGTTTTTTACCGCTCTTCACGACAAACGGAGCCAGATTTTTAGCAACAGAGCCATATTCAAGGAATACGGAAAACTTATGTCCACGAACTTGACCGATTCCGATGATGTGTATAAATTGCTTTCGTTGATTTCTGACATGGATTCTGAGTCCACAATACGCCAGACGGTTACAGGTCCAATCAGAATCGTGGACGGGCAGCGGCTGATGCTCCCATTGAACAACGGAGATTTCATAAAGGAAGCCCTGAAACAGAGCACCAGGCTTCTTATAACGAACAGCGTGGCCCTTGCAAGCCGCGTGTATGTCCTTGAGATAAAAAACGGCACTTCCACGCAGGGACTTGCACGAAACACTGCCATTCTTTTTCAGAATGCGAGTTACAGCGTGCTGAATGTCGTGAACGCCGACTCAAGCGATTATGAAAAGACGGTCATAATCGACCATATCGGAAACAAGGAAGTTGCCGGGGTTGTAGGAGAATTCATTCACTGTAACAACATCGTGGAAGAGGCGGTTGCTTCCGGGGTGGGAGACGATAATGTGCTTGCGGACGTGGATTTTACTATCATATTGGGAAAAGATTTTGACGGAAGGTACGTGCGTCCTGCAAGATAGGCGTCGGTTTTGTTTATAAAGCGGAGGTAATTCATATGGGAACGATTGAACAGAAGGCTATTGAGATTGGAAAACTTCTTGAAGACGGAAAAGGAAAGGATGTTGTGGTTCTGGATGTGCATGAACTGAACAGTTGGACGGACTATTTTGTAATCGCTACGGCAACAAGCGCCGCTCACTGTCAGGGACTGGGTAAGCAGGTGAAAGATTACATAAAGGAAAAGGATCTTGAACTTCATGTCACAAACAGGAAACGCCCGGACGGCGAAGACTGGAATCTTATGGATTTAGGACCTATTGTGGTTCATCTTATGTCCCAGACTGCCCGTACATTTTATGACCTTGAAAAACTGTGGCATTTGGGAAAATCGATTCCTCTTCATGGCGAAAACGATTTTTAAGAAAAAGTTCCTTTCAAAACAGCGATTTTTATAATCCGCTCCAAGAGAGGCGATTGTCGTTTGGGATAATTTTTTTGTTCGTGCGGAATGTTTTACGCTTTGTTGCGATGAACGTTCTGCGCCTAAGCATAAGAATATTAAAGCCGATTTTAGTCGCTTTGTAATGGAAACAGCCCCCGGCGTTTTTTGTTTGGGGGCGTTTTTTATCTTTCTAAACTTGCGTTCTATGGCTTGGAAATATTTTTCGAAAACTACCGCTTCGGCTATTTGGCTTTAGTTTTTGGTTTTATATGTCTTCATCTTCGTCGAACAGGTCTTCGTCTTCGTCGAACAGGTCTTCGCCGTTGTTTTCGTAGATGTTCCGGTAGCCGTCTTCGGATTCTGTGTCGTCGAAAGGCTCGTCCATTTCGTAATCATCTTCGAAAGCTTCTTCGTAGGCTTCTGAATCTTCGTCATAACCGTCTAGAATTTCATCTGGCTCATCGTCTTCAAAGTCGTCGTCAAAATCTTCTACAAAGTCATCGAATTCATCGTCAAACATTTGGGACGAATAGTCATTGTCGTCAAAAGACATAAAAACTCCTAGCAATGTAATTTTTTCATTAGCAATATAAATAACTGGTTGGGTTAGGTCAACTGGGTTTTATGTGAAAAAATCTAGAATTTATTGTTCCGATATATCGATTTTTTTTCTCAATAATTTTTAAGTTGCTGTATAATCATTTCCATGGATGGAACAGAATTTGATGTAATCATAATAGGAGCGGGAATTAGCGGGTCTTGTATAGCGCGGGAACTTTCCAAGACCAATGCCAAAATCTGTCTTCTTGACAAGGAAAACGATGTAAGCTGCGGTTCCAGCAAGGCGAACAGCGGAATCGTTCATGCAGGATATGATCCTGAGCCGGGAACTCTGATGGCTCGTCTGAATGTCCGTGGGGCAAGGCTTCTAAAGGAACTTTCCGGCGTGCTGAACTACGATTACAAGAACATAGGCTCACTTGTTCTTGCTTTTGACAAGGACGGCGACGACAAGGTAAAGGCTCTTTTTGATAGAGGAAAAGTTAATGGCGTGGAAGGACTTTCTGTCATGTCCGGCGAGGAGGTTAAGGCTGTTGAGCCGAATATCAACGATGCCGTTACCTCCGCCCTTTATTCAAAGACAGCTTCAATAATTTCGCCTTACATGACTACGTGGGCATTCGCGGAAAGTGCCGTCATAAACGGAGTGTCATTTTTAAGAAACACAATGGTTCATTCTGTAAAAAAAGAGGACGGAAAATTCGTTGTAGGAACTAGCGGCGGAACTCTCCGTTCAAGATATGTGGTGAACGTTGCAGGTCTTGAAGCGGGAAAAATAAGCGCGCTTGCCGGAGCTAGAAAATACAAGATTCTTCAAAGAAAGGGCGAATATTCTCTTTTGGACAGCAAATGCGAAAGCCTTGTAAATCATGTTCTTTTTCAGACGCCCGGACCTTTGGGAAAAGGAATTCTTGTCACAAGGACTGCGGATGGAAATATTCTTATAGGTCCTTCCGCAGATGACCTTTCTGACGAAAATCTGAATTATATGGGAACTTCGTCAGTTTCGCAGAGTGCCATAATGAAGCAGGCTCGTCTTTCAATACCTGAAATTCCTGCAAGGAACATCATAAATTCTTTTGCCGGAATTCGTGCCTTGGCTTACGACATAAAAGAGGACGGAAGTCTTTCTGCGGTGAACGATTTTATTGTGGAAGAGGACGAAATCGTAAAAGGTTTTGTGAACGTAGGAGGAATATGTTCCCCCGGTCTTACATCTGGTCCTGCTATAGGAGAGATGGTTCTTGAAATTCTAAAAAAATCGGGCTTGGATGCGCAGTTCAGAAATGACTTTATAGAAGAAAGAACTGGAATCCCGTCGTTCAAGAACGCTTCCTACGATGAGAAAGTTTCTCTTATCAAGAAAGACAGTCGTTACGGACAGATTATCTGCCGATGCGAGATGATTACGGAAGGCGAGATTGTTGCTTCGATAAAATCGCCGCTTGGAGCTTCAGACCTTGATGGGGTAAAGCGTCGTACTCGCACAGGAATGGGACGGTGTCAGTCGGGATTCTGCAGTCCTCGTGTTACAGAAATTATAAGCCGGGAGCTTGGAGTTCCTATGAACAGCGTCACAAAAAAAGGCGGAACATCTTATGTCCTTGATTCAAAGACCAGACCGACTGTTCCAGATGTGGCTTTTTCGGTAGCCGGCGATATTTGTGAGGGGGAGGCAAAATGATTTACGATTTAATTGTTGTGGGTGGTGGACCTGCAGGGCTTGCCGCCGCAATTTCCGCAAAAAAAAGTGGACTCATGAATGTGCTTGTGCTTGAACGGGATAGCCGTGCGGGCGGAATATTGCTCCAGTGCATACACAATGGATTCGGTCTTCATTATTTTGGAGAGGAACTTACAGGTCCTGAGTATGCGGGGCGTTTTGTTTCCGAAGCCGAAACCCTCGATGTCGAGATAAAAGTGAGCACAATGGTTCTTGAGATTCAGAAGGGGGGAGCGTCGCATAAGGTGATGGCGATAAATTCTTCCGATGGGCTTACGGTTTTCGAGACGAAAACGATTGCGATTGCCACGGGATGCCGGGAAAGGACGCGAGGCGCTCTTGTTATTCCGGGGACACGACCTTCGGGAATCTTTACCGCAGGAAGCGCCCAGCGTTTTGTGAATATCGATGGCTATCTTCCGGGAAAAAAGGTCGTGATTCTTGGTTCTGGCGACATAGGGCTTATCATGGCACGCCGTCTTACGCTTGAGGGAGCTGAGGTCAAGGTTGTCTGCGAAATCATGAACTATTCGGCTGGGCTTGCACGGAACATGACCCAATGCCTTGAGAATTTCGACATTCCGTTGAAACTTTCTACCACAATCGTTCAGATTCATGGAGAGGATAGGGTTTCGGGAGTTACGATTGCAAGCGTGGATGAGCACCGGAAACCTATTTTGGGAACGGAAGAATTTATTCCGTGCGATACGGTTCTTTTGAGCGTCGGACTTATTCCCGAAAATGAGATAAGCGTTGCCGCCGGAGTTCAAATCGACAGCATAACGAGCGGACCTTCCGTGAATCAGTTCATGGAAACATCGATTCCGGGGATTTTTGCTTGCGGAAACAGCGTTCACGTCCACGACCTTGTGGATCATGTTACCGAAGAAAGTCTCTTGATGGGAAAAAGCGCGGCAGAATACATAAAAAATCAGGATTTCAAATCTTCGGATAAATATTCCCCTATAAATATTCCGGTAACTCCGGGAAACCGAGTCCGTTATACTGTTCCTCAGCATCTTGAACTTGAGCCCAGCCTTTTTGAAAATCCGGACAGCGAAAAGGACAAGAAAACGGATTCTAAAATACGGATAATGTTCCGCTCCACGGATGTGTATCGTTCGGTTTTGGTTTCCGTGTATGCGGGGACAAAGTTGCTTTCCCAGCAGAAAAAAAGGATAGTCCGTCCGGGCGAACTGCAAACGATAGACGTGAAAACTTCTTCGTTCAAAGAACTTTATTCTTCTCCGCAGCCGGTAACTGTTTCGATTGAACTTCCGGAAGATGCGATTGACTAGCGTGCCGTTTTGCCGTAGGGATTTTTAGATAAAAATGCGTTCCCTTGTGATTTTGCTTCGGAACGCAGGAGGTTTTATGGAAATTGGTGGAAAAAAACATTTTACATGCATAATATGCCCCATGGGATGTCAGCTTGAGGTGGACATGTCCGGCGAAGAGATGAAGGTAAGCGGAAATGCCTGCAATCGGGGATGTGAATACGCAAAAAAGGAACTGACTTTTCCGTCAAGGACATTGACATGCACGGTTGCGGTTTCATCCGGAGAACGACCGATGGTCTCCGCAAAGACTGCTGGCGAAATTCCCAAGGAAGGTCTTCTTAGGAGCATGCAGTTTGTGCGCCGTCTTACGATTCCTGCTCCGGTAAAAACAGGCGATGTGCTTGTAAGGGATTTTATGCATTCCGGCGTAGACCTTGTTGCCTGCGAAAATGTAAGGAAAGTCGCTTTTAAATCCTGAACCTGAATGTCAAACCTGTTCTTAATAAAATATTTTCTTCGAAACTGGTAAATACAAAAGAGGCGAGCGGGGCTTTGTAAGCTATCTTACAATTGTAGGATATGTCTTGGGTAAAGAGCATTGAAACATTACCCATCGGGATTTCTGGAAGTTGGAGTCTTAGACCGAACATGCTTGGTATTTCGGATTTGATTTTGCCTTCTCTGTATTCATTCGGTTCCAAGGGAAGGCAAACGCCTGCATATATCCCTATGATTTTTTTTGCGGAAAGACTTATGCCTACGGGAAGACTCAGGTTTTTTAATAAAGCGTTGTCTTTATTGTTTGTGTACTGAACACTTGCGAAGATTCCCGGATTTATTGCCCAGCGGTCTGCTCGGATGTCGATTTGTGCGGAACTGCCTTTGGCGATAATCGGATTTTCAGTTTGATTTACAGTCCAATCAAAAAATCCTGTCATGTCCACAACGGAGCCGGCGTTTTTTTTCGTTTGGCTCTTTTCTGTTTGTGGCTTCGTGGTGTTTGAAGTTTTTATTTCCTTTTCAGTTTTGCTTTTTGGCTCTGCCTTGAATTTAGTTTTTGGTTCAACCGTTTTTTCCTGCGTTTGGATTTGTTTTTTCCGAGTGTTTTTTTCCTGTGCTTGGACTTGTTTTTCCTGCGTATTTTTTTCTTCTTGGATTTCCGGATTTTCTTGCGTCGGAGAAATAAATCTTCCCGATGAAAAGTAGTGTCTTTTCCAGTAGTTTTCAGAAAGATTGCTTATGATTACGCCTGTGGAAGGCCCATCGCTTGCCGAATGGATAAATTTTCCGTCTCCAAGATATATTCCCACATGCGATATGAGTCCGTATGCGGAAAAGAACACAAGATCTCCGGCTTGCCTTTCGGAATCGGAAATTCTTTCGGCTTTATTGTACATTCCACGTGCGGTTCTCGGCAGTGCGGCAAGTCCTGAGTCAAGAGCCGCCATGTAAACCAAGCCCGAACAGTCGATTCCTGCCTTGGATGCTCCGCCGTATCTGTATGGAGTCCCTAAATAATTTTTTGCAGCAAGGATAAGTTCTTCCCTTTGGTTTTCAGAGTTTGCAGACAGCATCGAAATCGTCAATGAGAAAAATGTGAAGATAAAAAATCTGGTGAGTCTCAGCTTCAATTGCATTTATACATGGATAGAAATAATAAAAGAGGCTGCCCAAAACTTTGATTTTGGACAGTTTCTTTTATATGGATGCTCAAAACTAAGCATATAAACTTAATTTTGATTTACGGGCTGTATGAAAAGCAATCGGCTTTTAGTACAGTCTTATCTACTGCGACGACTGGATTCGAACCAGTGGAATACCGGCACCAAAAGCCGGGGGCTTACCGCTTGCCGACGTCGCAATGTTATCTGTAAAGAGGCTACTCGCCTACGGCGGCAGTCTCTACATGACCTGCATTATACTCATCCACTATTCTTCCCTGCAATTCGGTTCTGAATTCAGGGCTTATCGGATGAGCTACATCCTTATATTCTCCGTTAGCAGTCTTTCTGCTGGGCATCGCTATAAAAAGACCGTTCTGTCCTTCTATAACCTTTACATTGTGAACCACAAAACAATTGTCGAACGTCACCGTGACGTAAGCCCTTAACTTTGTGTCATCATCAACTTTTCTGATACGCAATTCAGTGATCTGCACTTTTATCCTCCATAACTAGATCTGGATTATCCTTAAGTTCAAACCGCCATCGCAGCTGAAAACCCTTTTGATACTAAAGCATCAACAGAACGCTTTTGGTTCTGGCTTGAATCAAAGATTCCAAAAACAGTAGATCCGGAGCCTGACATTTCAGAGAACAAAGCACCGCTTTGCCGGATGCATTGCAGAGCATTTCCGATTTCCGGATAACGCTCGGACAAAGGTGCTGTAAAAGAGTTTACAAAATTCCAGCGATTTATGGAAGTGTTATAAATCTTTTTTAGTTCCCAAAAATCAGGATACCTGATTCCATCGTTTTTCCCGGACGAATAGTAATCGTCAACTAGTTTGTAGGCTTCCTTTGTTGAGCTGTGAATCTTTGGAAAAGCCAGCACAAAAAGTAAGTCTGAACGGGGTTTTATGTCATTTACAATTTCACCGCGACCTGAAACGAGCGCGCAGGCGTTCCCGTTTTTGTCGCAGTGAAAAAAGAAGAACACATCGCTTCCGATTTTTTCAGCTATTCTTTGATGCTGAAAGTCTGTCAATTGTATTTTGTGTATCTCCTCTAAGGCTTTTATCATTGCGACGGCGTCCGAAGAACCTCCGCCCAGTCCTCCTCCTGACGGAATTTTTTTTTCCAGTTCGACATGGACTCCTAAAAGTCTTTTCAATCCGGAAACTTCCCTAAAAGCCTCGTATGCGCAGGTGATTGTGTTCTTTTGGGGTAGAGCCATGTTGCTGCATGTCACACAACAGCTGTCATATCCGCCTATAACTTTTACGCAAAGCCTGTCTCGTAAATTTACTGTCTGAAAAATGCTTTCTATCTGATGATAGTCTTGATTTTCAGTTTTTGGCAGAACCTTTAATCCGATGTTGATTTTTGCAGGAGCGAACTTTTCAATCTCCAAAAACATACATAAAATTATAGGCGTAAATTTTGTGCTGTCAAATAAAATATTCGGGGGGGGGG
>CAJPOF010000024.1 GCA_905372235.1 uncultured Treponema sp. | reverse complement strand
TGCAGGCGGTTGCTATCTATGTTTGAATGACATAAGTGCAGTTCCGCCTGCACGAGATTTGCCGGAAGGCAAAACTCGCATAAGACATCTAGCACGAATCAGGCTTTTGCCCGATTCGTGGGACGGACATACGGAACGTTACACAATGAACGATGCCTAAAAATGTCCGTCCGTCCGCCCCTCCTCCCTTGAAAAAGATTTTAGGCTGGTAACCAAAGATTTCTGCAAATGAGAACGCCATTTTAAAAGAATCAAGAAGAATGCTTGGTTCTCTAAAATGGCGCACTCACGACAGATTATTCGCTTCCGGGGGCTAAAATTGTTTGTCCGTGTGCTATTTCAGTTGCAAAAACGCTTTGTATCCGGTATATGCCTGTTTTACGTCTTCCTGTGCTGTAAGTTCCCACGGCGCATGCATACTTAGCACAGAAATCCCTGCGTCAAGGACATTCATTCCGTATTTTGCCGCCAAATATGCGATTGTTCCGCCGCCGCCTTGGTCTACTTTGCCAAGTTCCGCCATTTGGTAGTTCACTTCGGCTTTTGTCATGCAGGCTCTTAGTTTTGCGATGAACTCAGGATTTGCGTCGCTTGCGCCTGATTTTCCTCGGCTTCCTGTGTATTTATTGAAGACAAGCCCGCCGCCCAAGAATGAGGCGTTGTCCTTGTCATATAGGTTGGTGTTCAGCGGGTCAAAAGCTGCGTTCACATCGCTTGAAAGCATATAGCTGTTAGCCAATGCTCGGCGCAACGAAAGTTCGCTGTATTCCGGATTTAGGCGAGCGATAATTTCTGCAAGTGCGTTCTCGAAAAAATGAGACCCCATTCCTGTTGCTCCCACAGAACCGATTTCTTCTTTGTCTACGCAGAGACAACAGCTGGTTCTGCTCGGTTTTTTATCCGAATCCATCAGGGCGGCGAATGATGTGAATGCGCAAGCCCTGTCGTCCTGTCCGTAGCCCAAAATCAGGGAACGGTCAAAGCCGCAGTCGCGGGATTTTCCGGCAGGAACGATTTCAAGCTCTGCGGATTCAAAATCTTTTTCTTCGATTCCGTATTTTTCTTTCAGAAGTTTGAGAATTATTTTTTTTCCGGTGACTTTTTCGTCCTTCTTTTTCTTTTTATCTTTTTCGTCCGAGTTTTCATCTTTCTTTGAAGGCTTTATTGAGCCGATTATCACGTCGAGGTCTTCGCCTTTTATGATTTCCGTTCCAGCCTTTTTCATCTGTTCCTGGGCAAGATGCGGAAGAATATCCGAAATGCAAAAAACCGGATCGGATTCATCTTCGCCGACATTGATGTTCACTGTTGTTCCGTCGGTTTTGCATACAATTCCATGGATGGCAAGCGGCGTTGTCACCCACTGGTATTTTTTTATTCCGCCGTAATAATGAGTGTTCAGATAGGTGATGAAATCCTTTTCATAGATGGGATTCTGCTTTGCATCCAGCCTTGGAGAGTCGATATGCGCTCCAAGTATGTTAAGCCCATTTTCTATGTTTTCGCTTCCGATTTCAAACAGAGCGACAACTTTGTTCATCTTTTGGACATAAACTTTGTCGCCTGCTTTTAAGGTGTCCGCCTCGGAAATATCTATGTATCCGTTGGCTTTTGCTCCTTCTATTATCTGGGAAACGCATTCCCGCTCTGTTTTTCCGTTGTCAAGAAAATTCTTGTAGTTTTCCAGCAGATTTTCGCCGAAATTTTTGTTTTTTGATTTTTTCATATGTTTCTCCAAAAAATTGATTATTTTGTAAGGCACTTAAAAAGCTCCTCGCATGTGTCTACGATTTCAGTCGCTCCGTTTGCAATCAGAAATTCTTTTGTCTTGAAGCCCCAATCCACGGAAATGCATTTAATTCCTGCATTTTTTGCAGTCATTATATCGACGTCGGAATCTCCTATGTAGACCGCCGATTTTTTTTCGCAGCCGAGGATTTCAAGAATCCTGTTTACGGTGTCCGGAGACGGTTTCGGATTCGTGCCGTCTTTTATTCCTGCCGCAGAATCAAAAATTCCGTCAAAATATTGGCTGCATAGAGATTTTACTCCATAATCGGGCTTGTTGGAAACTACCGCCACCTTGAATCCGGAGTTCTTGAGATTTTTTAAAAGTTCCACGATTCCGTCGTAGGGCTTTGTTTTTAAGGCGCAGTGATTCGTGTAGTAGCCGTTGAAAGTGTCCAAAACCCGATGAATGTTTTGAAAAGGCGTGTTTTCAGGAACGGCTCTTTCCACGAGTTTTTCGACTCCGTTTCCAACGAAGGTTCTGACTTCTTCCAGGCTTCGTTTGGCAAATCCGTTTTCTTCGAGGGCAAAATTTACCGAATCGGTAAGATCCTGAAGTGTGTCAAGAATTGTGCCGTCCATGTCAAAAATAGCGACGGAATATTTTGTTTTTTTCATAGTGCTTTCTCGCTTTATCTTGAGTAAAAATCTATCTGGAAAGTTTTCTGTAAACCGTTCTCTTTGGAACTCCTGCTTCTTCGCCGAATTCTTTCATCTTCCATTCCGCATATTCAGACCAGTTTCCTTCAAAGAAGCGGACTTCTGAATTGTTCTCAAACGCCAAAATATGGGTGCAGATTCTGTCGAGAAACCATCTGTCATGGCTTACGACAAGGGCGCTGCCTGCAAAATCTTCCAGCGCTTCCTCCAGCGCACGGATTGTCTGAACATCCAAATCGTTTGTGGGTTCGTCAAACAGAAGAACGTTTCCCGCTTCTTTTAGCATCATTCCCAGATTCAGGCGGTTCTTTTCTCCGCCCGAAAGCACGCTCACCTTTTTATTTTGGTCTGCGCCCGAAAAATTGAACCAACCGCAATATGCGTGGGCATTCACTTCTCTGATACCGCCTTCCAACGCACGGCCTTTTTCGTCTACTGCGCCAAGTTTTATCATGTCCGCGCCGCCGCCCAACGTTTCGTAGACAGTTTTGTTTTCATCAAGCCCGGAACGCATTTGGTCTACGTAGACCAGTTTTACTGTTGAACCGATATGTATTTCGCCGGAATCGGGTTTTTCTCCCGTACTGAATCCAGCCTTTTCTGCAATCATCTTAAAGAGGGTCGTTTTTCCGGCTCCATTCGGACCTACAATTCCTACGATTGCACCTGCTGGGATATGTGCATTAAGTTTGTCAAATAGAAGTTTGTCGCCATATGCTTTTGTAAGGTTTTCGATGTCTATAACCTGATTCCCGAGCCGTGGTCCTGCAGGAATTGAAATTTGCGTGTCCTTGAGCTGTTTTTTTGATTCCTGAGCCATAAGTTCGTTGTATCGAGTGATATGTTCTTTGTGCTTTGCCTGCCGACCTTTTGCACCCATGTGAATCCAGTCCAGTTCTCTTTGAATTTCCTTTTGCCTTGCGGATTCGGTTTTATTTTCAAGTGCCAGACGCTGCTGCTTTTGTTCAAGCCAGCTGGAATAATTTCCCTTGAACGGAAATCCTTCGCCTCTGTCAAGTTCCAAAATCCAACCTGCCACCTCATCAAGAAAATATCTGTCGTGGGTGATTGCGATTACCGTTCCTTTGTAATCGTGAAGATGTTTTTCAAGCCAAGCCACAGTTTCTGCGTCAAGATGGTTTGTAGGTTCGTCCAATAAAAGAATATCCGGTTTTTGAAGAAGAAGGCGGCAGAGCGCAACCCGTCGGCGTTCACCACCCGAAAGGACATCCACGATTTTGTCTGAAGGCGGACACCTTAGAGCGTCCATTGCAAGTTCCAAATTGTTGTCCAGATTCCATGCATCGAGCGCATCCAGTTTTTCCTGGACTTCGCCTTGCCGAGCGCAAAGTTTATCGATGTCGGCATCGGGGTCTCCGAACGCTTCATTTATCTTGTCAAATTCGGAAAGGAGTTCCGTGATTTCTTTTACGCCTTCTTTTACGGTTTCAAGGACGGTCTTTCCCGGAGTCAGTTCAGGCTCCTGTTCAAGATATCCAATTGAAAATCCTTGCGCCAAAGTAGTTTCGCCTGTAAAGTCTTTGTCTATTCCGGCAAGAATCTTGAAAAGAGAGGATTTTCCTGCTCCGTTTGCTCCAAGGACGCCGATTTTTGCTCCGTAGTAATAGGAAATACTGATATCTTTTAGGACAATTTTAGTTCCGTAGGCACGGGAAACTCTATCCATGGTATAGATTATTTTTTTGTCATCGAAAGTTTTTGCCATCGAATTGCTCCGAAAATGTAATGTTTGTACTATAAATATAACAGAATCCGAATTTAGTTGCTACGGTGCGCATGTTTTTCGATATTTAAAATTCTTTGCCGTTTTTTGAGAGGATTAAATATGAGTAAATTCGTTTTGTTGACAAGAAAATCTGCTGCGATGCGGCATTGAGACTGAACTGCAGAACCCGAATTTTATCCAAAAGCAATTCCCAAGCATGAGTATTTCGCTTTTGTTTTTCTATCTTGTATTTTGGTTTTTCTTAGGCTAATCTATGGGCTATGAAAATCAGACTTCTTCAGAATTCCAAAAGACGTTGTGCTTTTACGGACAGAAAAAACGGATATATTCAGCTTGTTTGTTCAAACGAATCGGATGAAAATGAAAGCGGCTACTATCGTGAAAACAGAAAATTTTTTTCGGGCTTTTCTGTGCTTGGCTCTGCGTTTTACGATGCAAAAAGCATAAATGTTTTTCCCGAAGGATTTGCGATTGAATTTGATTCTGCAAATCTTTCGGGGGCACTTTTGCTTGACGAGCAGGCTTTCTATCTTTCGGAATGCAGAAATTTAGGGATTCTGGGTATAAATAAAATCGATGAAGATTCGGATGTCGAAAATTCTTCAAAGGACGAATCCGAGGAAAAATCGCCTGCGACTTCAGTTCAGGTTTCGCCTTCGTGGAGTATGTCGGAACGGGATGGGATTCATGTCTTGTCGTCAGAGACGGGAATTGCTGTGGCGGCAATTTTTGACTTTGATTTTAAAATAGAAAATTTCGATTTGGAACTTTTTTCTAATCTTGCAGAAGAGGGGCAAAGCAAGGCGAATTTTCCGTTCGGGGAAAATGGCTGGTATCTTGCGATGGAAGAAAGCGACGAACTTGCCGTAGAAAAGGCGGTTCGGCTTGCGACTGAACACGGAATAAAAGCGCACGTAAAAAAAATAGAAGATTTTCTTTCGAATTGTAATTTTAATTCCGGCGATAAAGGATTTGACGAGGCATTTCAGTGGGCAAGATTCAATGCGTGGCTTTTGGCAACCAAGAATCATGATTCCGATTACAGGGGAATATGGGCAGGTCTTCCTTGGTTCAGGGATAATTGGGGCAGAGATACGTTCATTTCTCTTTGCGGAACGCTTTTGGTCAGCGGTTGTTTTGACGAGGCAAAAGACGTACTCGTGGGATTTGCAAGTTTTCAGGATTTGGATGAAAAAAGTCCTACGTATGGCAGAATCCCGAACAGATATAGAAATGCCGAGGACGTAATTTATAACACGGCGGACGGAACTCTGTGGTTCATCCGGGCGTTGTGGGAATACGTCCAATATTCGGGCGATATGGAAATAATTGAATCGCTTTCAAAAACAGTCGAAATTGCGTTGGATGCTGACATAGTTCGTTCGGATGGAAACGGATTTTTACGGCACGGAGATGCGGATACATGGATGGATGCAAGAATCTCAGGAAACGAGCCATGGTCGCCGCGCGGTGACAGAGCAAACGATGTTCAGGCACTTTGGTACACGGCGTTAAAAATCGGCGCAATATTCATGAAAAAACTCGATAGAGCGGACAAGGCGAATGTTTACAACGAATTGGCTTTCAAAATAAAAAAATCTTTTGAGCATTTCTTCTGGAACGAGGACTGCAATGCCTTGGCAGACCATTTGCCGGAGGGCGGTTACGGAGAATGGGCAAAGGATATGCGTGTGCGTCCGAACCAGCTTTTCGCAATTACAGTTCCGTCTGTTCTTCCTCAGGATAAAGCGTCGGATTTTATAAATGAAAATATTTCTGAAAAAGTTATGGAAAATGTGGAGCGGGAATTGGTGAATCCTTTTGGACTTTACAGTCTTTCGCCCGAAGATCCGATTTTCCATAGCGAACACGAAAATCCTTCCATGCATGATAAGGATGCCGCCTATCACAACGGGACAATTTGGGAATGGATTAGCGGACCTTACATTTCGGCGGCGGCTTTGCGAAGCAAAGGAGAATTGCCTTTGAAGGCTACGGCGATTCTTCAGAATGCAGCAAAAATGATTATGGACTATGGGTGCGCAGGTTCTTTGAGCGAAAATATTCATGCCCGTCCCGATGAAAACGGAAATCCGAAACTTTCCGGAACATTCAGCCAAGCATGGAGCCTTTCTGAATTCGTAAGAAATGTTTCTCAGGATTTGATGGGCTTTGTGCCTCGGCTTTTGGAGGGAAGGCTGTCGGTTTTCCCATGCCTTCCAGCCGGATGCGAGCAATGCAATGCCAATCTTCCGTTTGGAAAAGGGTGGTCGTTGAGTCTGAATGTATCTCGCAGCGGAAAAAACTTGGACGTTACGGCGGAATGGATTTGCGGCGATGAGAATTATCCTGAAATCCTTTTGAACGAACATAAAATCGTTCCCGGTAAAAAATTGAATTTTAAGTTGCCAGCAGAAGGTGCAAAGGATTCTTCCGCTGAATTTTCATCGAATGGCAAGGCGGATAAATTCGGGCTTCCTTCAAAATGGATTACGGAAAAGTTTCCAAACCGAGACCTTTCTCCCGAATGGAACGGGGCTGCTCATATAAAAGATTATCTGGAAAATGTGATTTTGAGCGGCAGGATGAAGAGCAAAACCAGCGGTGGCGAAAATACTGCTTGTCTTGAGTGGTATTTTGATTCCGACGAGTTCAAGAAAAAATATGTCACAAACGAAAAACTTGGCGCAATCTATTCAAAATCTTCTACAATTTTCAGGCTTTGGGCTCCAACGGCAAGAAGCGTGTCGCTGAAACTTTATTCCGACGGCGAATGTTCCGTTCCGCAAAAAATCATTCCGATGAAACTTTGCGAAGAAGACGGAAAAAAAGGCATTTGGGAAACGCAAGTGGAAGGCGACCTTCATGGAATTTACTACGAATACGAGATTTTGGCGCATGGTGTATACAATCATACAGCCGACCCCTACGCCCATGCCGCAGGCATAAACGGGAATCGCTCCATGGTGATTGATATGGCAAGAACAAATCCCGTCGGCTGGGAAAATTCTTCCGCACCCTGCATAGATTCGCCAAGTGATGTGATTGCGTGGGAAGTTCATGTTGCGGATATCACTTCTTCGCCAACTTGGAACGGTTCTGAAAAAAATCGTCGGCTTTTTACAGGCGTTTCGGAAAAAGGAACTCGCTGTTCGGACTTTCCGTCGGGATTTGACTACATAAAATCGCTTGGCGTAACGCACGTTCAATTCCTTCCGATTTTTGATTTCCGTTCCGTTGACGAAAAGCGTGTCAAAGATTCAGATTACAGAAAAAAGCCTACTTTCGGCGCGTTCAATTGGGGCTATGACCCTGAAAATTACGGACTTCCCGAAGGCTCTTATTCTTCCGACCCGTTCAACGGAACTGTTAGGATTTTTGAATTGAAGTCCATGATTCAGGCTTTCAACGAAGCCGGAATAGGTGTAATCATGGATGTGGTTTTCAACCATGTGAACGATGGACTTCATCAGTCTTTGGGCATATCTGTTCCCGGATATTTTTTCAGGGTCGAGGGATATTCGGGTGCTGGCGAGGACACTGCGAGTGAGCGGGCAATGTTCCGCAAATACATGGTAGACATGCTGTGTTTTTGGTTAAAAGAATACAAACTTTCCGGCTTCCGATTTGACCTCATGGGGCTTCACGACGTTGACACGATGAATGAAATTGAACGAGAACTCAAAAAAATTAAGAAAGACGTGATAATCTATGGGGAAGGCTGGCAGATGTACGGGGCGGATAAAATGATTCCTTCAAGCATGTGCAATGCCTCTAAAATGCCTGGAATCGGACACTTTAACGACGCTTTCCGTTGTGCGGTGAAAGGTTCTGCGTTTGATGATAATGCTACGGGTTTTATTCACGACGGAAGTCACAGAGAATCGGTGAAATTTGGAATCGTAGGAGCAACTCTTCACCCTGACATGAATTTTCTGCAGGTGGATGGAACTGCAAATCCTAATCCGTGGACAAAGTGTACTTGGAATTCTGTAAATTATATCGAAATCCACGACAACCTTACGATGAACGATAAGATTAGATTGGTCGAACCGGGTAAAAGCGAAACATATTACAATCAGCTGGGGAAAATGGCTCTTTCGCTGTTGTTGCTTTCGGAAGGGCTTCCGATTTTGCATGCGGGCATGGAATTCCTAAGAACGAAAGAGATTCCCGGCGACATCCTTGATTCGGGAGCGGTTTTCCCGGATGTGGCTTATTCCGCTGATGACAAAGCCTATCTTCGCAATTCCTACAATGTGTGCGACAGAATAAATGCCTTGGACTGGCAAAGAGCCTATGAAAAACAGGATTTGGTCAATTACACAAAAAATCTTATTGCTTTGCGGAAAGCCCATCCTGCGTTCAGAATTTCCAGCGGAAAACTTCTTGCGGAAGCTCTTGAGTTTCTTGACAACGAAAAAGAGAAACTTCCCGAACAAATTTTGGCATGGAAAATTGATGGGAAATTGGCGGGCGACACTTGGAGCAATGTTTTGATTTTTGCAAATCCGCTGGATGAGGAAGTTCCCTTTTCTCTTCCTGAACTTTCTGAAAACAAAAAATGGTTTTGCGTTACGGACGGAATCGATTTTACTCAAAAGGAAGATGAGATTTCTGCTGTCGATGAAAAATTTCCCCTAAAAGGAAAATCGGTCAGCGTTTTTGCTTCAAAATAAAGGAATCGGAAAAATTTTCCGAGAATGAAGAGAGGTCTGTATGAAAAGAATTTTTGAAATCCTTGCGTTTGCGGTTTCCGTCTTGTTTTTCTATTCCTGTGCCGAAGAAACTCCTGAAGAACTAAAACGCCCCGACATGGATCTCAATTCGGACGAAATCACCATTGCGATTGCCGTGGATAATTCTGCTTCATACGTGAACATTTTCAGAAAGGAACTGACCACGCCGCCTTCTCCCACGCCAAAAATCGCCAACATCGGAATGATTATTCCTTCGGAAAAAGATTGGCAGGATGCCTACTCTTTTGTGGATAAACTTTTGGTTTCCGGAAAAAAATATTCTTATTGTGCGCGCTACAGACATTCCGGTCGGTATGTGTACACGGGCTGGTCTGACTGGCCTATGGATGAAAGCGGAACGGACTTGCCGCCGGTTACCACAACTTATTCTAACGACGACGCCCTGAAATTTTCCGTTTCTCCGACAACTTTTTTTGAATACGATGAATCGTTTCAGGTTCTTGTGCTCAAAGGAACTGCGATTGCGCCGGTCAGCGGATTCAATTCGTTTTTTCCTGCGATATGCATTTCGTATCCCGGAAAATCGAGGGTTTTTGACATTCCGGGGCTTGCTTTGGGTTCGGGAATTCCTTTGGACGGAAAGATTGATTTGCGTTCGATATTGACTTTGGATTTTTATGACAAAGATTTGACTATCGAGGGCGTGCTTTATCAGAGAACGGACAAAACAAAGTCCAGCTACAAGAAAATTTTTTGGTCCGGGATTTCGCCGATTCCTGTAAAAGACGGAGGCGGAAATGTTCTTCCAACGATAAAACTTCTTCTTTCGGAAACAAACGACAATCAACATGATTTTACGCCGATTGACGAAGAGAACAGAGCCGCTTCTGTAAATCGCAAGATTGAGCCGAACGATTTTTCGGATTTTTGATTTTCCGACGAGAAAAATCGTTTTCAGCGCCTTTTTCCAAAATGCGGAACTGAAATTTATGAGCCGCATTGCCGTTGGCGTAACATTTTGCTAATATTCCCGATATGAATGTCATAGTTATTGGAAACGGCGGACGAGAGCATGCGCTCGCCTGGAAAATCAGTGAAAGCGAAAAAGTAGAAAAAGTTATCTGCGTTCCGGGTAACGGCGGAACTGCGAATGAGCCGAAATGCGTAAACGTCGATTTGAACGCCTGCGCCTACATAAAATCCGGTGAAAATCCATACGTGCAAATCGCAAGGCACGAAAATTGTTCCCTTTGCGTAATCGGACCTGAAGAGCCGCTTGCAAACGGACTTTCCGACGTTTTTTGGGAAGCCGGAATTCCATGCGTGGGTCCAAAAATGGCGGCGGCACAGCTTGAAGCCAGCAAAGATTTTTCAAAAGAATTCATGCAAAAATACGGTGTCGCTTGCGCACAAAGCCGAAGTTTTACAAGCAAAAAAGCGGCTAACGAATATATAAGACAACATGGAACTCCAATCGTCATAAAGGCGGACGGACTTGCTGCCGGAAAAGGTGTGGTCGTGGCAGCCACGGAACAGGATGCCTTTGCCGCAGTGGAAGACCTTATGGAATCGGGAAGGGTAGGAAACGCAGGCAAAAAACTTGTAATCGAAGATTATCTTCAGGGCGTAGAGATTTCCGTGCTTGCCGCCGTTTCGGTAAGTCCTGAAACAATAAAAAACGGAACTTCCGCAATCGTGCCGTTTCTTCCCGCAAGAGATCACAAACGTCTTTTGGACGGTGCAAAAGGCCCTAACACAGGGGGAATGGGCGCAATCTGCCCGGTTGAAGACGTTTCCGAAAAAACTATGGAACTTTTCAAGAAAAATTGCCTTGAACCCACGCTGAACGGTCTTATCCAGGAAAAATTCGATTATCGAGGATTCATTTTTTTTGGCGTAATGCTTACAAAAGACGGTCCTAAACTTCTTGAATACAATGTTCGCCTTGGCGACCCCGAAACGCAGGCCGTACTTCCGCTTATGGATTCCGATTTTGTGGAAATGTGCATGGCAATCGTGAACGGAACGCTACACGATCTTTCCGTAAACTGGAAAAAAGGATTTCAGGTCGCCCCGGTTGTTGTGAGCGGCGGCTACCCTGAATCTTATCCGAAAGGAAAAATCATATCGATTGACGAACATTTGGTTTCAGAAAACAAGGCGAAAATTTTTGTGGCAGGAGCGGTAATGGATCGCCGCTCAAAAACTCCGCAGCTTGTTACGAACGGCGGACGGGTTCTTTGCTGTAGCGCATTCGGAGAGACGTTCAAGGCGGCTTGGGAAAACGCATATGACGCGCTTGAAGGCGTGAGTTTTGACGGCTCGTTCCACAGAAACGACATCGGGCTTCCGGGCGCCGCCGAATCCGGCGAACTTTAATTTTTTGCTTGAACGGTTTATTTTTCTTTCGTTGTTAAGATTTCCGTGCGGTTGAATTTATTTTACGCAAAAACTTTCATTGGATTTCGACATTCCAATTTACTTTCCGGAATTTATTCGTCTTCCAAATTGTCAAAAATAGTCGGAAAATGTTCACTGATTTTCCTATTTTGGGTAATTGCGTCTCCTTGATAAAGCCTTTCTGTTCCACGAATCAGGGCGGTTGCTTCGGCAGTATTTATGTCGCTTAAAATAATTCGTCTTTCAAACCCACTAATTTAAAATGTCGTCCGCATTTTCTGATTCGGCTTCGGCTTCTTGCTCAGCTGAATCAAAATCGTTTTCCGAAGTTTCTGCGGCTTCCGGCGTGGGCGTTGCAGTCGAATCCCGTGTGGTTTCTACATTTTCCGTTTTCGGCTTTGAGCCTGTGTAGACAAGCCTTATCACTTCTTCTGTGGAACGGTGCCTGCTTTTTACAAGAAGCGAAGAAGTTTCCCATTGGTAAACGTAGCCCGAAGAATTGTACGTCTCAAATCTGGGGTCTGTCCTGAAAGCGATGTCGTAAATGTATATGGAGCGGAAAGGTTCTATTCCGTTTATAATCATGTAATGCGTAGACGAAAGCGGAAATTTCGCCGTAATTAAAATCTGCAAATCGCTTTTTGAATAGGAAATCTCTTCGGCGCAAGTCCAAGCCCAAACCGCGCCCTTTGGTTGCGAGCCGATGATTACATAATGCGGATAGAATGTATTGTCGTGGACGACGATAGGGTAAAGTTCTCCAAGCGAATGTGAATCAAACGCCCCCGAATCTTTTAGGTAGGAATTGATTATAAGCCTTCCGCCTGCAATGTATTCGGCTTTGTCGATTAGTTTTCCATAACGAAGAATCGCATCTCCTACATACGAGGCATGAAGCACGGTCAGGAACGTGCCGTTGTCGGTTACTGTCAACGAGTTGTTGTCCATGCTGCAAGAAGATTCGATTTTGTCGGCGCAAACTTGAGCCACCGAAGAAAGCTCGGCTGCTGGATTTTCGTTTTTCTCCGCCAATTCCGCATAGACGGAAAGAATTCCTGCCGCTTGGTAAACAGTCATGTCGGACAAATCCCGTGCCGCCGTTTCCGAAAAAAGTTTACGAACGGATTCGGAATCGGGATGCATTGATATGTAGTCGCTTAAATTTCTAAGATTGAACACATCGAGCGAACCGTTGTCCGCAGAAGCGGAAATCATGTCGCTGAAAAACTTTTGCTGACGAACAAGGCTTTCGTTCATTTTTACAAGATTGTCGAAATACGGAGCGGAAAGATATGTTCTGTTGGAACTTTTTTTGAATCCTTGCGGAACGGCATCCACAGCCGCCGAATATTGCCCACGTTTGGCTCTTACCGCAACATAAGAAACCGCCTCCTGCTCAGAAAGTCCGGTTCCGTCGCCATGGTTTTGTTCAAAAGCGGAAACAATGCTGCTTTCAAGATTTGCGATTGTCGCAAGATAAGCGGATTCCGAGGCAAAATCGTTTTCAGCCACTGCAGAGAAAGAAAAACTCCTTTTTTTATCACGGAACGAATACGAAACCACAGGATTTTTTCTGGTCATGAAAAGCCTGTCGTCTTCAATATCGCCTGCCGAAAGTTCCCACGTGTTTCGCTTTCTGTTCACCTGAAGTTTTGTATCGCCCCGTTCCGCTAAAGTCGCGCCGCCGGAAAGTCCGAATGGAACTGAAAAAGATTCCGTTCCCATCGGAAGGTTTGTTTCCAAATTCAAAAGCGCAGTTTGCGATTCGTCGCTCAAAGAAAAACGAAGTGAAACTCCCTCCGTAAAATTGAACACGCACGAAAAAGGCGAATCTTTTTTCCATGAGACAAGCTCGACCGGAATTTCCTTGTCGGCAAAAATTATTTTCGCAGGGTTTTCGTCGTCGGTATAAAAGTTTATTCCATTGAAAACGGCTGAAAATCTGTTTTTAAGATTGACGGAATTGTCTTCCGTAATGAATTCCGCTAAAGTTATATGGAGATTGCCGATTTTTTCTGATATAATCGAGGCATTCTTAAACTGAACAACGAAAATGCCGATTATAATAACGGCGTAAGCGGCAAGCAGAATCACAGACTTTCTTAGGGCTTTGGTAAACATTTGCTAAGTTTAATCAATGAAACAAGGAATTTCAACTATTTGCGATTTCCCGTTCACCGCGTGCTAAAAATTTGGAGAATCAGAAAAATGAAAATCAGAGTTGCCCTTTTTGCCGTCGTTCTTGCAGCGACTTTTACGGCTTTCGTTTCGGCTCAGGGAAAAAACGCAAAAACTCCGGATGTGATTTTTGTCGAAGAACTTCAGTCTTTGCTGAACAAAGGTGATTTGGAAAAAGCGATAAGCCATTTTGACAGAATGCCATCTTCCCTTGCAAAAAACAGCGATATTAAACTTTTGAAGGCAAGCATTTTGGTTTCGGCGAACAGACTTACCGAAGCCTCCGAAATAACAAATAAAATTCTTGAAAATGAGCCGGCAAACAAGGGTGCAATGGAAATTGCCGCACAAATCGCCATTGCAGAAGGAAACACTTCCGCAAAAAACGCTGCAGTAAAAAAAATCCTTGCCACAGACCCCCACAATGCCGCCGCCAATATAATCCTTGGCGACCAGCAGCAGGCCTCAAAAAAATATAAAAGTGCTCTTGTTTTTTATAAAAGAGCGTTGGAAGGCGAGCCGAATAATAGAGATGCGTTGTACGGAGTTGCAAAAATGAGCTGGTTCACGGGCGACATAAAATCGGCGGATAAATATTTTCGGAAACTGAATCAACTTTATCCGAACGACCACGAATCTCTTGCCTATCTTGGGAAACTTGCCGCAGAAAACGAAAATTACAAAGTCGCTCTTGATTACGTAAGAAAGGCGATAAATCTTTCTCCGGAAACTTACGACTATTATCTTGATTTGGGCTCATATCTTCGAAATGTCGGAAAATATGAAGATGCCGAAAATGCATGGACAAAGGCGATTGAAATTGAACCTACGTATTTTTTGGCTTATGCGTACAGGGCAGGTCTTCGGGATGAGCAGGAGAAAATAGCGGATGCGCTTTCCGATTATCATATGGTGGTAAAATGCAATCCCGACTATTATTTTGCCTATGAGGAAATAGGAATCCTTGAATTCCACGAAAAAAATTGGGAAACGGCAAGAACTTATTTTGCAAAGGCGAATTCAATAAAAAGTCAGACGGCATATCAGCTTATGATTGTGGCGACCTACATTCAGGAAAAAAATATTTTCGAGGCAAAAAAAGCTGCCGACATTGCGCTAAAACGCATTCCCGACAGAGACAGTTTGGACTACAAACTTTTGCGGCTTTACAAAGACCAAGGTCCTGTCAATGCGGAAACTTCGATAGCTTTGGATTTGAGCAAAGAGACCGACAAAAACAAGCGTGGAAAAATGACGTATTATCTTGGACTTTATTACGAAATGAAAGGTTCTTTAGCTATCGCAAAAGAGTATTATTCAAAAATCACGAGTATGCAAAGTCCGCTTTTCTTTGAATACAGACTTGCCGAATGGGGAGAAAAAGGTCTTTAAAATGAAGCAGACACAGATTCAGCTCAAACTTGCAGGACGAGAAATAATACTTTTGGGAACCGCCCACGTCTCGGAAGAAAGCGTAAAAGAAGTCTCCGGTGCGATAAACGAAATAAAACCCGACTGCGTTGCCATCGAACTGGACGAAAAACGATGCGAGGCGATAAAAAATCCTGAAAAATACAGGCAGCTGGACATCGTAAGCGTGCTGAAAAAAGGCGAAGGATTTCTTCTTTTGGCGAACCTTGTTCTTTCCACATTCCAAAGGCGGATGGGAAAAAACATCGGCGTAAAGCCCGGCGACGAAATGGTAAGCGCAATGAAAACGGCGGAACAGAACAACATTCCGGCGGTGATGGTAGACCGCCCGATTCAGGTAACCTTACGCCGTGCGTGGGCGAAGAATTCATTTTTCGGAAAATTCAAACTTTTGGGCGCATTACTTTCAAGTGCGTTCAGCAAAGAGGAAGTTTCGCAGGAACAAATCGAAGGACTGAAAGACAGGTCTGAAATGGATTCGATGATGAGCGAACTTTCCGAATATCTTCCCAAGGTAAAGGAGGTTTTGATAGACGAGCGGGACAAATATCTTGCGAGCCACATTTGGAAATCTGAGGGGAATAAAATTCTTGCGGTTTTGGGCGCAGGGCATCTTCCCGGAGTGCAGGCGCATCTTGAAAAAATTGCAGCGGGAGTGGAATCTTCCGATACTGAAGGGATTTCTGTTGTTCCGCCAAAAAAAATGGGTGCAAAAATCGCAGGCTGGATAATTCCCGTAATAATCGTAGGTCTTATAGTACTTGGGTTTGTAATCGGAGGGCAAAAAATCGGAAGCAAGATGGCGCTTTCTTGGTTTTTGTGGAACGCAATTCCCGCCTCAATCGGAACCGCAATCGCCGCCGGACATCCACTTGCAATCCTTGCCGGATTTGTGGCAGCCCCGTTCACATCGCTTTGTCCGTTCATCGGGGTTGGTGTTGTTACAGGAATTTCGCAGGCGATTCTTTGCAAGCCGAAAGTTCAGGATATGGAAAAACTTTCTGACGATGCAAGTTCAATCAGAGGATTTTATAAAAACCGACTTCTTAGAGTTCTGCTGGTCTTTGTTCTTTCGTCGATAGGAAGTTCAATAGGAACATTCGTAGGCGGAGCGGATGTCGCCGCAAAATTCACGGAAGCGTTCAACCAAACGGAAAATCTTCCCCAAATGCCAATCAACGAATAGAAAAATCAATATCCGTCGCTCATCGCGCGGTTGTTGTCTTTTATGCAAAGTTCTTCGTAGACAAGGCTGCGTTTTCTGAGTTCCTGTTTTCGCTCGTCAGGGAACGGCATGTTTCGCCAGAAAATTCCACGGACATCTTTATCCAACCGCTGAACGCCTTCGGATTCTTTTGTCATCCAAAGAACGTAGTCTTCGATAAAATACGCCTTCAAATCGCCCTTTACCTTCATACGCTCGATGTGCTGGTAATATTGACCCGTAAGACCTTCTTCCATCCAATAATAAGAAGCCTTTTCCTTTGCGACCTGCCATCTTAGGTCGGCAACGGCGGTCAATATGGCGATTCTCAAATCCCGTGGGTACATAGGAACGATGATTCGTCCTCGGCTGGTAACTCGGTTGTAGCGGTCAAACGGTTCCCAGCAAAATCCTCGGTCTCCGTAGGTTGGAATCAGAAGGACGTAAGGCGGAATCCTGTTTGGAATATTTTTGTGGATTCGGCAAAATGCGCCCGGATCAACGGATTCGACCCACCGCATCAATTCTACGACATTTTCACGGATTCCCGTTCCTTTTTCAGTACAATGGAAAAATTCTCTTGTAAACAGCGGGAATTGGTTTCCTTGCCGACCGACAGTCATTTTTGCCATCTGCCGAACGGTTTCAAATTCTATGTTTACGGCATCGGTATCCGCAACTGTACTTGCAGAACTGTCGGTCTCGGTTAATTTATTTTCGACATTTTCGTAGATTCCCTTGGCATCCTGAAAATCAGCCAATGCCCTTGACAATTCTTTGTTGTTTTTCGAGAGCCTATGAAGTTTGTCCGTAATCTGAGAAATCATCCTGACTTGCATTTCGGAATAATCTGAAAGATGGGGCTCCGCTCCGGGAATCGGATTATGCTCGCAAAGCGCCTCGACGGTCTCTTTGAGTTCCAGTTCAAGCATTTTGCGTTCGTTTTCTTTTATGTTCAAAAGATTTTCGGCACTTTGGAGCTTTCCGGAATTCTTTGACTGCAACTGCTGAAGCCTTGACTGCTCCTGTCTTGAAGCCTCTTCGGGTGTCGCCGCCTTATGCGGAGTCCGTTTTTCGTCGGTCATGGAATTGTTCATGCGGCCCGAAGCGATTTCCTTGAACCACTCGTCCACATACATGATAGGAAGATTTTTTGAATTTTCGAAAATGACCTTTGAAAAATAAAGTTTCTGTTCCGGTCTAAAAAGAGACGGCAAAAGAACCCCGAACCTTGCGAGCATTCGCTTTGGCATCGGGAGATTTATGTCGGCAAGTTTTGGCGCAAGTCCACGGAATAATTCCCAGTACGCAGAAATTATGTTCTGCCTGTAAACCGTCCTGTCCTTGGGGTCTTGGCAGGTAAGATATTTTGAAAGCACCTGATGAATACGCTGGGCGGACTGATTTTCATTTGTTAAGGCGGATTTATAATAATTGGGGTCGTCAAAAACCTTAGACGGCTCATCGTTTAGTATTTTTTCGATGGGCGGAAATTCCTTTTGGCTTAAATCAACAGTGTGAATGGATTTTTGCCCTGAAGTTGGTGCAGAAGAACTTTTATCCGTAGTCTTGTTATTGAACGAAAAAGAGAATCCTGAAGAAGAGTTGGATTTCGAATCGAACGAAGAAACGTCTATATCTTCCGAATCCGAAGTTTCATCTGTAGGTATGCTTTCCAACAAAGCTGCAATTGTCGGGTCTATATCGGTATTCTTGCCGTCGCTCATTTTGTTTCTCCAATATCCATAGTTGTAGCATTATAGCATGCCATAAAAGTTTTTCAAATGAATAATTTTTATGGCAAGCATTATGACAATTGTGCAAGAAATGTAAAAATGTTAAATTCAACGACTATGAACACATTGGTCGCTGTCTGCGCAATCGGTGCAGAAAAAAATTTAGGAAACGAAATCAAACATTTAGGCTACAAACTTGAAGGGAACGCACCCGGCAGAGTGTTTTTTACGGGAGACGACGATTCTCTTTATCGGTCGAACCTTTGCTTGCGCACTGCAGACAGAGTTTTTTTGCAGACGGCAAAATATGCGGCGGAAGATTTCGACCAGCTTTTCGAAGGCGTTTACAAAGTGGACTGGCAGGATTTTTTCAGGAAGGACACAAAAGTTACGGTTGACAAAATTCGCTGCTACAAATCAAAACTGAATTCCGAACACGCGATTCAAGGGGTGGTCCAGAAGGCAATCTACAAAAAACTTGGCGACAAATGGAATATGTCCAATCTGCCGGAAAGCGGTTCTGAGTCTACCGTGCGGGTGTACATCGACGAAAATACAGTTCACATTCTGCTTGATTTGTCGGGACTTCCGCTTCACAAGCGCGGCTATAGGGTTGACGGCGGACTTGCTCCGTTGCGTGAAACCGTTGCAGCGGTGATGCTTCACGAAATGATATGGCGACGTAAAACTCCGCTGCATGATCCGTTCTGCGGTTCGGGAACGATTACGATAGAAGCCGTGCTTTACGCACATAACGTAGCGCCCGGATTCGGTAGACGTTTTGCGCTTGAGAATTTGTCTATTTTCGATAAAAAAAGAGCGGACGCAATCCGCATAAAAGAAGCCGAACAAATCAGGACGGACGTAGAGGTTCGGGTTACGGGAAGCGACATTGACCCAAAAGCGATAGAACGAAGCCGAAAAAACGCAGAATACGCCTGCGTAACTGCCGGAAGGGCGTTGCAATCAATCGGAAGCGACGCAAAAATCCCTAGACCGAATTTTGTTCAGTCGGACTTTGAAAATTTGGTGAAGCCGTACGAAAGCGGTCTTGTGTTATGCAATCCGCCCTACGGAGAACGGCTTGGCGATGCCGCACAGGCGGAAGCTCTTTACAAAAGAATGCAGAATCTTTGGACGGAATTTACATCTTGGGATTTTGGAATAATCACTAACAACAGGAAATTCCAGGAATGCTTCGGGCATTACGCCACTCTTTTAAAAGACCTGAAGGCAGGAAGTTTGGACACGACATTGTACATATACAAAAACGGAGAAAAAAATGGCAACAGTCGTAGAGCATGACAGAAGAAAATACGAAATCCTGCAAAAAGCCATGGACGTTTTTGTCAGGGAAGGCTACGAAGACGTTACTTTTCAAAAAATAGCGGACCGTTGCGGCGTTACCCGTACAACCTTGTACATATATTTTAAAAATAAGCGGGAAATATTCCTCTACAGCATAAAACAGCTGACGGAAGGTCTTCAGGCGGAACTTTACTCCATCGCCAAAAACGAAAATCTTTCTTCGTCGGAAGCCCTGCGGCAAATGCTTTTTACGCTCATCGATGACTGCAACGCAAACGACAAACTTCTGAAAGTCCTTTTGCCCTATCTTCTTTCGATTCAAAAAACAGGTGAAAGTCCTAACGAAAGGGTGCGCCGCCGTATAATTCGTGTGCGCCACCTTATGGCTCTTCTGATAATCAAAGGAATCAAGCGGGGCGAGTTCAAGTATATGAACGTAAAAGATGCGAACGAAATGCTCTACGGACTTGTGGAATCCACGGTTCTGCGACTGGTTGTTTACGGAAAGGATGACAGCGAAGAGATGAAAAACGCAATCAACCTCGCAATCGATGGCATTTTGGTGAATAAATAAACTTTCAAGTTTTAGAAAAATCTCACATTCTTAGCGATTTTATCGGGACGCATTTTGAATGCCGTCTTTTAGATTCGCTTTATCTCAACTTCCGGATTTTAAACCGATAATTTCTTCTAAGGTTGAAAAATACCGGTTCGCAATGTTTTTATATTTCGGAATTCGCTGTTACACATTCGAAAAATCGTAGTCTTTCTGCACAAACCCACAACGCAACGAAAATCTTCTATCGATAACAATAAAAAAAACGAATTAAAACTCACTCAAATGAAAAATTGATTCCCTCTAAAAAGGCAGAAAATGCTTGACAAAATACCGGGGGGGGGGTACTTTAGGACGATGGCGAAATATTGTTGTCCTAAAGGAGTGGTTATGAAACGAAGCCAAATTATGCTGAAAGCGGCTTTGCTTGCAGCAATTATCGGAACAGCGTCTTTGTTCGTGTCTTGTCAGGGGCTTATTGACGGAATTCAAGGGCTTCTGTCAGGAATCGAAGATACCACGTGGAAATCAGAAGAAGGTGTAGGAGAGTTAACTTTACTGCTGACGAACGGAAAAGCGACATTTACGACTACCGTGCTTGGTGTTTCCGTGGCAAGTTCTGGAAATTATAGAATAAGCGGCAATAAAATAACGTTCAGTAATTTTACTGGAGTGCTTACCTCATCTGTTAATAACAAGGAATTTGACTACAGACGTGATGGCGATACGCTTACTTTGTCCCAAAACGGAATAGCGGCTTATAAATTTAAAAAAACATAAGATGCTTTTTGCTTATTAGAAGTTTTACAGACCGGAAATTCCGAATCCCGCTTCGTAAATTCGACTTTGCATATGAACGGTATTTCAAAAGCCTATCTAAAGAATTTAATCTTTTGGATAGGCTTTTTGATTTTGTGCGTTAATTTCTATTGTTCAGTTCTGTCATATGCAGCCCACAGTTTTTCTTTGCTCCACCTTCCTGTAGACGACCAAAGGACTTCCGCCCGTGTGTGTATGCCGCACTCGCCTTAGTGGGACATCCTCACACGCCCGAGTGGCGACCTCCCACTCGCCCGAATGGCACATACACATCAACGCCGCCTTGAATGTTCAATATATTTGCCAGTTTGCTTTATTTACTTTATACTCTGTGTAATTTTATCATAAATTCTTCTGCGTTCATTTTCCGGTAAAAAATCAATCGTGCTGTCCGCAGATTTCTTGAGGTTTTTACGTGTATTCAAGACCGTTAGTTAATCCGCCAAAAAAAATTGTTCACAATGGAAAAATACATTTCGGTTCTTTCTCCGGGGTTTCGGAACGCATAGATGTCCGGGGCGTAAAAGCTCCGTTTGCAGGAATCCCGACCTCTCGTTTTTTTTCCAATTTCAGAATAAAAAGCAAACTGACCTATGTTTTTTGCGATGAACAATTTGCAGGATTGATAGAATTCTTTGACGACAAAGCGTTCGGACTTGCGGAAGTCATAGTTTGGAACAGGGAGACGAACCAAAAATTCGCCTATCACACTTTCATGGGGCCTAGAAGACGTTTTGTTCCGACAAACACGTCGGAAGCGGCATGCACAAGTTTTTCGAAAAAGAGATACATCAAAATCTCATGGAGCAGAAAACACGGAAAACTGAAAGTCTCGTTTGCGGTAAAAGGCGACCGGTTCCGGCCGTCGATGAAAGGAAAGATACATTCGTCTTTCAGCAAAGCCGGCTCTTCGGAAACGATGTTCGTAAATCCTGCGCCCACTACGCAACGCTGCTCGGCGACTTGGTTTTTGCCGCTTGAAACGCTTGGCGGAATGGAATTTTCAAAGCACATAAAAGAGATTTCCGCCATTCCGGAGCGCAAAGGGCTTGCTCTTTTTTGCATCAACAGGACATTCCTTAAAGCGCATTCCACAAGCGAAATAATGTTCGGACTTTACGAACTGGATTCAAAGAGCATATGCTTTTCGTTTTGGAACACAAGCCAGGACTCCATTGACGACGATTCCTACAACAACAATCTGCTTTCGGTGGACGGGGAGGTTACCGCAATGCCGCCGGTAAAAATCACCCATCCGTTCGGAATCGGGAAAAACTGGATTATACAGGACACGGAAAGTATGGTAGACCTTGCGTTCACGCCGCTTTCTGTTACCGACAGGACTGTAAATATAATCGTCATGCGGAACACGAATTCTACGATTTACGGAACTTTCGAAGGAATCCTTTTGACAAAGAACGGCGATAGAATCGTTCTTAAAAATTGTCCGGGAATCGTAAGAAAAAATCTGCTCCGTCTGTAGCAATATTTGTTATAATGGAATCCTAAAAAGTCGGAGGTTAAAATTATGCTTGAAAATAAACCTAAACAGGCCGACTGGGCGCCTGGAACCCTAGAGAAAACTAGAAGGGCACTCGGTGACTTGGGTCCCGACGAGGCTAAAATAATGTCAAAGGTTTTAGGGGGCGAGGTTATGTACGAAAGATCTAATGGCAGTGAATCGGTAGGCAGAAGAGGAACGGGAAAAATAATTCGTCCGCAACAGGACGGACGCAGCGCATCTGGTTCGGACGGTTCTTCCGCCCATTCGGATTCGCAGACGATTGTTTCCGGATCAAAAAACAGAAGGCATCAAGAGGAGCTTCCTCCGATTTCGGCAAAAGTTTCCGTGATGATTGACAAATTGATGATGGCGCCGGAATTCGGAATAAAACCGAACTACGGAATCTTCAATTTTCTAAAACGTTTCAAGGCAAACGGACATGAGCAGCTTGTGCCGGAATTCTGCACTATGACGCTGAAAATGCACATCGAAAATCTTCAAGGGTTCATCACGGTTGTAAAAACGCTGATTCAGATTGCGCCGGCTTCGTACAAGACAAAAATTGCGAACGGCACGGAAGCAAAGTTCGGTTTTCTGCGGATGGTAGCCGGCTGGTCAATGCAGGGAATAAAACTTGCGCACATGGACCTTCAGAATCTTCCGCAACCGTACCTTACGCAGGATTTGATTCCGTACACAAGGGCTGTTTACAGGCAGCTTGTCCAGATATATTATTACGGCGAAACAAAAATTCCTAAACTGATAAAAGAAATCTATTCTGACGAAGCCGCATATTCCGATTCCCCGAAGGAAAAACTTTCCAGCCTTGCAAAAGAGGCAATCACCCAATGGCTTTACATTCAGAACGAAATAATCCGAAAAATGTATCCGCTTTTGATGAGGATGTGTTCACCCACTTACGAAGAGTATCCTGATTTTTTCAAAGTGCGGGTCGCGGACATTCTGAAATTCTGCGGACTTCATAAATACGATTTGCTTCTTCAGGAAAAGCCCCAACCTGCCGCCGAAGAAAAAAAGGAAGAAGCGAAAAAAGCCGTAATCATAAAAGGCGTGCGGGACGGAATTGTGAACACCGGTCTTCAGATATTGAATCAGTTTTTTCCGGACGCAGGATTCGACAGGCTTGACTCGCACCCGGATATGTATCCGTATTTTCAGCCTCTTTATAAATTCAAGGATGGGTTCAACTGCCTTAGCAACGAAAATTCCGTGCAAATAACGGTCGTTCTTATTCGCATTTTGGAAGATTTTTTCCAAGGCTGCAGGAACATTCGGTTTGCAAAGCAGCCGCATGATCCGAAGAATCCGAATGCAGATTCCATTCATAAAATCATAGACACGTGGATTGAATACAGGGAGGAACTGTTCGAGAAACTTTATTGCGAGCCGTTGAACAGTCTTGTGAACCAAACCTATTCCCAGTCCGACTTTGAGAAAACTCAGTTCGGTAAAAAACTCATGAATTCTATTTTGTGGCAGACGAACTACCATTTCTTGCCGAACTTCAAATTCGACAAACTTTTGCTTGAGCGTCCGGTCGACGAAAGCAGGCTTGCGCCTTTGTTCAATCGTACGGATTTTGCAAGAAAATATCTTTCGGATGTGGTCGCGATGTGCGACAGAGCGGCAAGCAAAAAAGGAAACGTTTCCGAAGTTGAAAATCCGTGGGAACACTACAAATTCGACATTCCGAATGAAGTTTCCAAGCGGCTGGATGTTCTTCTTGGGGCGCAGAACGTCTCTGAAAACACAACGGCGACAAACGCAAATCTGATAAAATACACACTGTGCGTTCTTTCGGTTTTGGATTGGTGGATAAACAATCCCGACAGTCCCGCATACAAAACTTCTCCCAAGCACATATACAGAATCAATCCTGAAGACGGAAAGCCTGAGTTCTCTGTTCCCGAGCGCAAGGATCAAAACAAACTTTTTGCCGACCAGATTCGTGCGGCTTATCAGAAAACCCAGCAATAGGAACGAAAAATGAAAAAAGAACTTTCTTCGGCACAGAATGTTGTGCGCAACGTATGCAAAATCAAGAAGAACGAGCGTGTGCTTATAATCGCAAATCCGTCCACGGCGGAGATGGCGCAGGATTTGTATTCGGCAAGCCTTGACGAAGGCGCGACTGCCGTTCTTGTTTTTCAGAACGCAAAGACCGCATTCGACAACGCTGAAAATGAAGTGCTTGCGGCGATAAAGACGAATCCCGATGTCTGTTTTTCAATTTCGGCTAACAAACTCGGAAAAGACCCCGAATCCACGGCAAATCCAATTGTCGCTCCGGACGGCGCAAAATACGACCACATATTCGACTATCTTCTTGACGGGAAAAAATCCATGCGTGCGGTATGGACGCCCGGTCTTACGCCCGATATGTTCGAGCGAACCGTCAACATAGATTACGAGCAGTTGAAAAAGCGGTGCGTTGCATTGGAAAAATCTTTCAAAGGTGCGGTGAGCGTTTCGGTAACATCGCCCGGCGGAACTGACATAACCGTTCCCGTAAAAGGGCGAAAACTCCTTTTTGACGACGGCGATTTTTCAAAGCCGGGAACAGGCGGAAACATTCCCGCAGGCGAAGTTTTCATAAGTCCTGTGGTCGGAACAGAAAAAGGGACTGGTTGCAATGGAAAAATTGTTTTTGACGGCTCGATGACATTCGGCGACGGCGATGCATTGCTCGAAAATCCGATTGTATGCAAAGTAGTCGACGGCTATGTGAGCGACATTTCAGGCGGAAACGAAGCGAAACGGCTTGCAAAAACAATCTCGGAAGCGGAAGTGCGTTCGATTCAGAATGAAAAAGAAGGCAAAATCCCCGAAGGAATGGGCGCAATCTACAGAAAGAACGCAAGGAACATCGGCGAACTCGGAATCGGGCTGAACCCCGCCGCAAGAATCACGGGAAATATGCTGGAGGACGAAAAGGCGTTTTCCACCTGCCATTTTGCCATCGGAGAAAATTTTGACAACGATGCGCCAAGCCTCATACATTTGGACGGACTTGTGAAAGACCCTACGATAACAATTTTGTACGAAGACGGAACGACGTTCACGATTCTTGACCGAGGAAGCCTTTTGATTTGACGTGCCGATTTTTTGAGGTTTGGTTTTCTTTTCGAAAATGAACGAAAAACCGTATGCTTTCAAACGGATTGACCCGGAATGCGGGGATTTGGATTACATAAAAGGCAAGGGGCGGCGGGAAAACGGAGTTTTACAAGCGTTTACGCTTCTTCCGCCGCCTCAAGTTTTCTGGCAGGCGGTTGCTATCTATGTTTTAATGACATAATTGCGTTTCCGCCTGCACGAGTTTTGCCATTAGGCAAAACTCGCATAAGACATCTTGCACGAATCGGACGAATCGTCCGATTCGTGGGGCGGACATACGAACCACAATCAGATTAACAATGCGTTAAAATGTCCGCCCGCTTTCCTCCCTCGAATATAAATAAACTTTGTATTCATAAAACCAGAAATTAAGGGTTGTTAATTGCTCCAAAGGGCTTTAAACTGGAAACCATATCATGACGAATATTGTAATGTGAGTTTATAAAATCCGCATTGCATTTTTACTAGGAGCAGCAAATGGCAATTTCGCTTTATTCTTTGGGCGCGGCAGAGGAAGTTACGGGTTCAAAACATATAATCGAGGTGAACGGCAAGCAGATAATGATAGATTGCGGTGCTTTTCAGGGAAGCCGCAAGACAGCCGACGCAAAAAACAGGAATTTTGATTATGCGGCTGACAAACTTGAGTCGGTGGTTCTTACGCACGGGCATTACGACCATTGCGGACTTCTGCCTGTTTTGGGAAAACGAGGTTTTAGGGGAAACATATATTCGACTCCAGCTACAAGGGACATCGCGAATATCGTGATGATGGACAGCGCGCGGATTCAGGCGCGAGACGCTGAATTTTTGGGAAAGCAAGCCAAGAAAAAAGGCGAACGATTCAACTGGCGGCCGATTTTCACGGAAGAAGACGTTGTTCGCTGTGTGAATCAGATTGTTTCCGTGTCGTATAACAGGGAAATGTACATCGCCCCGAATGTAAAAATGGAGTTTTTTGATGCGGGGCATATTTTGGGGTCGGCGTTTGCGCATCTTACAGTGACCGACGGTTCGGAAGAAAAACGCATTCTTTTTACGGGCGATATTGGGCGCAAGGAAAAACCGATAATCCGTCCGCCTGCCACGGATTTTCCTGCTCCCGACTACATCGTTATGGAAAGCACGTACGGCAACAAACTTCACGAGACAAAATCGTTTGCGATGAAGGAACTGGAAAAAGTTGTCCGGGACGCTTGCTCCAAAAAAGGAAAAATCATAATTCCGTCGTTTGCGATTGAGCGTGTGCAGGAATTGGTTTTCTATTTGCATTTGCTTACGGATAAGAGGAAAATTCCTGTGATTCCGATTTATGTGGATTCTCCTATGGCTGCGAATGCCACGAGCGTATTCCGTGTGCATCCCGAATGTTACGATGAATCTGTGAACGAGGCGTTTCTGAAACATCATAAAAATCCGTTCGGATTCAGCTCGCTTTCGTACACCACAAGCGTCGAAGAGTCCAAGGCTCTGAACAAAAAGGAAGGCCCGATGATTATAATTTCGGCGGATGGTATGTGCGAGGCGGGACGGGTTCTGTATCATCTTGCGAACGAAATCGGCGACGAAAAAAATACCGTCTTGATTGTGGGCTACATGGCTGAAAACACGCTTGGGCGGCGAATCCGGGACGGTGAAAAAGAAGTCAAAATCCTTGGCGATATGTATAAAGTCAGGGCAAAAGTTGACACGATAAACGCATTCAGCGCGCACGCCGACTATCAGGAAATGACCGATTGGCTCAAAACCATAGACACAAGCAGGCTCAAGAATATTTTCTTGGTTCACGGAGAACACGAGGCGCAGGCTTTTTTTACAAACCATCTGAAGGAAAACGGATTTCCGAACGTGACGGTCATAAAATACGGCGAAACCTACGATATTGTCTAAAGCCGAAGCAACCGCCCTGGCGTGTGGAACAGAAAGGCTTTATCAAGGAGGAGTGATTTCCTAAAATTAGGAAAATCAGCGAACAACGTCTTCCAGATTTTTACAATTTGGAAGACGTTTTATTTTTGGCTTCAGGCTAGAATTCTTTTTTTATTTTCGGAAGTTCTTTTTCCCATACGCTTGCCATGAATCTGTGGCCTTCTTCGTTCGGGTGGATTCCGTCCTTGCACATCAGCATTCGGCTTTTCTTTGTCTCAAGGAGTTCAAGACGCATGTCGACAAGCTGTACGCTGAGTTTTTCTGCAAGTTTCAGAAGATGTGTGTTGTAGATTTCATGGTTGTGGTAAAGTGCGGCGGGATCGTTTTGGGTGAATTCAAGGACTTCGGTTTTGCCGTAATTTTTCTGAATATGTTCGTTCCAAAAATCTTGAACCAACGCTGGCATCGACATGATTACGGGAGTTATTTTATTGCTGCGGCAGGCGTTTACCATCTCTTCGAAAATGCGCAGGAAATAGTTCAGCGGAACTCTGGGTTCATGATAATTTTCTGGAGATTCTGCAACTTCCGCCCAATCGTAGTCGCAGTCGTTTCCGCCTGATTCAAGAATAGCAAGGTCTCCCACGCTTCCGTTTTCTATGTCCCGTTCCAGTTTCCGTTTGGATTTTGTGACAATATTTCCGAACACGCTTTGATTGTTCAGTTCAAAGCCCAAGGTATTCTGCGCCAATGAAAGCGAATTGTCTTGGAGGATGTCAAAAAGATGTCCTGAATCCGTTCCGGTTACTGCCCCTTTTAGTATGGAATCGCCGTAAACGCTTATTCTGCTGATTCCGTTTTGCATATTCGTTTTCAGTTTTTTATTACGCCTTTTGTCGAAGGAATCGCGCCGTTCCTTCTGGGGTCGATTTCAACAGCATTGCGGATTGCACGAGCGGCGGCTTTGAAAAGCCCTTCCATTTTATGATGGTCGCTTCGTCCCCGGATGGTGTCAAGGTGGAGATTGCACTGTGCGGCGTTCACAAATGCTTGCCAAAAATCTTCAAAGCAATCCGTCTGGAAACTCGCTTCTTTTCCGTTTTGCCCGATGGAGACAAGTGGAATTCCCGAAAGTTGCGCATTGCAGACAAGGTAGGGGCGGCCTCCAAAATCCACGGCGGCTTCCAAAAGCGCTTCGTCCATGGGGTAGGTGAAATGCCCTGAGCGGTAAATTCCTGCGCAATCTCCCAGCGATTTTGCGAAGCACATTCCAAGGACAATTCCCGTGTCTTCTATCAGGTGGTGCTGGTCAACTTCAAGGTCTCCTTCAAGTGTTCCGCTTAAATCAAAAAGTCCGTGCTTGCAAAAACTTTTCAGCATATGGTCAAAAAAACCGATAGGATTTGCCACCTCGCATTTTCCGCTTCCGTCAAGATTCAATGTAAGCGAAATATTTGTTTCGCCGGTTTTACGTTCTACAGTAGCCGTTCGTGCCATTTTACAACATCACCTTCCTTAGTTCGTATTCCAATATGTCAGTTGCGCCAAGAGCTTGAAGTTTAGGAAGAAGATTAGGAATCTCGCTTTTCTTTACGGCGATTTTTACTGCGTACCCGTTATCTCCAAAAAGCGGCGAAACGGTTGGACTTTTCATCGAAGGAATGCCGTTTATAAGATTTTCGAAGTTTGCTTTTGACACATTCATTTCAAGCATCACACGAGAACGGGCGGCAAGCACAGCCTCGAAGAGCATCTTGAGTTCAAGGATTTTTTGTTTTTTCTCAGGATTTTCCCATGCTGCTTTTGAGGCGTACATTCTTGTGGAAGATTCCATAAGCGTGTCCACGATTTTTAGCCGGTTCGCCTTTAGACTTGAACCTGTGGAAGTATTGTCTATAAGAATCTGCGCAAGGGCATCCTCGTTGTCCTGCACAAAGCCTTCGCTTGTTCCCCATGTGCGGAAAATAGTTCCATCGATTTTTTTGTCGCCGAGCCATTTTTTGCTTAGTGTTTGGTATTCGGTGGCTATCGTAAGCGGTTCGGAAAGGAGTTTGTCGAAATCTTTTGAGTCCGGAATTGCCGCGACTATTTTTACAGGATCAAAACCCAAATCCATTATTTCGACGACGTTATCCTGAACCTCGTTTTCAAAAACCCAGTCTTTTCCGGAAAATCCCAGGTCAGCCTTGTTTTGTGCCAAAAGAATGCTCGTGATTTGCGGCTTGACAACCTGAAAAGCAAGGTCATCTTGATTCGTGCTGGGAAAATAAGTCCGTTCAGGAAGATGAATGGAAATCCCCACGTCGTTTAAAAGTTCGTATACGGATTCGTAGATTCTTCCTTTTGCCAAAAGAATTTTTAGTTTTTCCATTTTGACTCCAAATATAAACTGAAATGCGCTTAGTTTTTTCGTTATTGTATTTTATAAAAACTTGATTTTCAAGGGCGAAAAACTTTACGGATTTTCCCATTATTCGGGCGCAAAGGCATCCAGCAAACCGGCTTTTCGGGGTTTCGCTCTCGCTCCATTCCTGCATTCGCTCCGCTCATTCCGGAACGACTTCGCCGCCCCTGCAATCCGGCGCAAGCGTTGTCGTCCGGACGCAGCTGGTGGTCCGCATTGGTACGCTTGGAGCGTAATTTTGCGTGTTACTTCCGGGGATTGCGCCGGTGTTGCAAGGAAACTATTGTATCAGCACGCTCTTGCGTGCTGTAAATCCGGCGCGAGAGTTACCGTCTGCACGCAACCTCTGCTCCGCACAGGAACGCTTGGTGCGCAGTTTCCTGACTTCCTCTCCGATTCTTCAATCTGCCGATTTATAAAAAACCATTTTGCCGAATATACGCTTTTATAACGTAAATTTCATCTTTGCAAATGGAATGGTGTGGTATAATTCCACCGTGTTATCTACAAAAATTCCATAAAAAGGAGATTGACGATTATGGAAAAAATCACTAGTATTACCCCCCCCCCCCCCCCC
>CAJPOF010000023.1 GCA_905372235.1 uncultured Treponema sp. | reverse complement strand
TATGAAGAAAAATCGTTTTTTTGAAAGATGTTTTTCAGGGGCGTTTTCGGGATTCTGTTTTCTATAGATTATTTTTTTCGGGAAAGTCTACTATATCTGCCGATCGCCCACGGCTTTTTCCCAATCCGAATAAAGAGCGGAAAGGTTTGATTCGAACTCGGAAAGTTTTTTTTGGATTTCCTTTGCTTTTTCCGCATTTGCGTAAACTTCGGGAAGGCTCAGTTTTTCGTTCAAAGCGGAGATTTCGGATTCGGTTCGGGAAATGTCTTCTTCCAGTTTTGCGATGATTTTTTCTGCCTTCCGCCGCTCCGCATCCTGCCGTTTTTTTTCTTCCCAATCAAGTTTTCCCGAGGAAGATGCGCTCTGCTCGTCAGAAGATTTTTCCTGCATCGTTCCGATTTTTTCGCCGTCCGAAGAGCTGATATGCTCCAAATAACACTTGTAATCTCCGGGAAAGACTTTGAATTCCCCGGGCTTTAGTTCCAAAACCCTCGTCGCAAGACTTTCTATGAACCCTCTGTCGTGGCTTACAAAAACTACAGTTCCGCCAAACGATTTCAGTGCTTCCTGAAGAACGTCCTTTGAATGCATGTCAAGATGGTTTGTCGGTTCGTCCAAAATCAAAAGATTGTTCGGACTTAAAAGCAGCAAAAGGAGTGCGACCCTGCTTTTTTCTCCGCCGGAAAGCACATTCAGGCTTTTGTACACATCGTCGCCCCGAAAAAGAAAAGCACCCAGCATATCACGCACTTTTGGAATCAGTTCGGTGGGAGCATGGCTTTCGATATAATCAAGCACCGATTCTTCGCCGATTATGGTTTCGGCGTTGTCCTGACTGAAATAACCAACTTTTACGCCTGCGCCCGGAATCATCTCGCCCGAAAAATCGCTGTCTTTTCCGGCAAGGATTCTTAGAAGCGTGGATTTTCCAGCTCCGTTTTGCCCTGCGACAACAAGGCGTTCGCCGTTCTCGACTGTAAGATCCAAATTGTCAAGCACGTTTTTATTTGCCCCATAGGATTTTGAGATTTCTTTGAGTCTTAGCACCAAACGCCCTGCATGAGGTGCTTCCGGAAAAGCAAAATGAATTTTCTTCAGATTTTCGGGAATCTCGATTTTGTTTTCGAGAATTTTATCCAGCTGTTTTTGGCGTTCCTGCGCCTGAGAAGCCTTTGTTGCCTTTGCACCAAAACGGCGTATGAAATCTTCAAGTTTGGAAATTTCGTCCTGTTGCTTTTCGTATTCGGCGATTAGAGTTTTCAGCTCCAAGGCACGCACTTCTTCATAGTGGGAAAAATTTCCCTTGTAGCGTTTTAGATTTCCGCCAAAAAGTTCGTAGACTTCGTTTATCGTAACGTCAAGAAAATATCTATCATGGCTTACAAGGACGAATGCGCCTTTGAAATTCACAAGAAAATCTTCAAGCCAAGTTCTTGCTTCTATATCAAGATAGTTTGTGGGTTCGTCCAAAAGAAGTATGTCAGGATTCTGCATCAACGCCTTTGCAAGAGCAATACGCATCTGCCAGCCGCCTGAAAATTCTTCGGTCCGGCGTTCAAAATCGTTCCTTGAAAAACCAAGACCGATTAGCACCGATTCGGCGGTCGCACTTCTTCTGTGCCAGCCGGATTCTTCAAGTTTTGCGATTAGTTCTGCCTGCTCTTCCAAAAGCGCCTGAGTTCCGTTCGGTTCGCTTCTTAGTCTTTCTCCAATCTCGTCAATTTTTGTCTGCATTTCGTAGCCGAACCGGAACGCCTTGTCCGCCTCGCTTCTAAGGCTCAAGCCATGATGCGTAAGTCCGCTTTGCGGCAAATACGCAATCCGTGAGTTTTTCTGAACGGACACCGACCCCGAATCGGGCGAAACAAGTCCTGCCATTATCTTCATCAACGTGGATTTTCCCGCTCCGTTCGCTCCTGTCAAAGCAACCTTCGCTCCCGTCTGAAGATTTATGCTGGCGTCTTTTATTATGTCCCTGTCGCCGAATGCAAGACTTAACTTACTGAACTGAACGAATGCCATCTAGTTTTCAGACCTTGGAAAAAAATATTACAAGAGGACTCATCGAGCGTTCCATCAAAATATTGTTCTTTATTGCCGCACCGCTCGCATCCTCAAAACGCAAACCGTTTTCTTCTATTTTGTAAAGGAAATTCACTTCTTTGTTGATTCCATCAAAACTAAATGTAATTACTCCGTCGTATACAGACGAAAGCGACCTGGTCAAAAAGTATTTTATGTGAACGGTTCCCTTGTTCTTAATAGAAGGAAGAATTGAAGGAACTAAAAGCCTGTTGCCGTTCCAGACAAATGAATTGCCCATTTGGAATTCAAGCGTTCCATAACTTGAACTTCTGAAATAAGGTCCGAATTCATAAAGTCTTTTGTATATGGCGGCTCGGCGTTCTGTCTCGGCCTGTAAAATTTCGTCCAAATTTTCTTCTATTGTTACAAGGTTGAAATCTTCCGGTTTTCCGGTTTCGCCGGTATAACGAAGCACTATAAAATCAGGACGGCGAACGGCAATCGCAATCGGAATATCAGTCAACTTGTACTGCCCATCGGAAAGTACAGAAGCCCCTTTATAGTCCCAAGATTTGGATATTTTCGGCATGGTGAAATAAAGTTTCTGCGAGTCAGAATCCAAACGGAACATATAAGACGGATTCAGTTTTTCGATGTCGATACGCCCCGAATCTATCATCGCCTTGTAGGAATCCGGATACCAAACTTCAAGAAGCACATTCTCCAACGCCTCAAGATTTTCGTCGCTTTTTGAAAGTTCTTCCGTTCCCTTGCGATTTCCGGCTTTATCAACATCGTAGAGCCTAAGATTGTAGGAAAAACACCAGCCTTGAGTTCCGTCGGAAGTCAAAACCCTAAGCCAGTCGCCCTCAAGCGGATTATTTCCCGACATGACCGCCTGACCTTTTCCCTTATACAGGATTTTTATGCTCTCGTTCTTTCTTAATCTGTATACTTGTTTTGAAGTATTCACCGCCTCCGAGCGCATCGGAAGACCGTCAAGCGCAACGGACGCATACGTATGAGCGAATTCTTTGAATTTTTCGGCTGTTTTTACGGCTTTCCGCCTGCTTTCAGGTTCAGTAAGTTTCCAAAGAGGAACTTCCACCTTTTCTTTTTCGTTTTTTGTTCCTATTACATAAACGTGCGAAATATTCGACTTGATATACACGGGAACAATATCGCCGCCTTCAAGTTCATATTCCGGGACATTCCACAAAAGCACGCTGTACCCCATAATGCCCGAACAAGATGCAAAAATGAGTGAAAATAAAACAAATGGAATAAAAAGTCTTCGCATGGCTTGCATATTAGCAGAACGGAACGAAAAAATGAACTAGGATAGAACTCATTCCAAAAATCCAAAATCCGATTTTGCGGCGCATTGATTTGTCTGTGTTCATTTTTTGCGTTACCTACTATACTTTGAACATGGCTTATGAATATTTAGAAAGTCTGAATCCTGAACAAAGGCAGGCGGTTGAACATACGGGTTCTCCGCTGCTGATTCTTGCGGGGGCGGGTTCAGGGAAAACCCGTGTAATAACCACAAAAATCGCATATCTAATCCAGCATGAATCAATTGAGCCGTGGCAGATATTGGCGGTAACGTTCACAAAAAAAGCAGCCAACGAAATGAGGGAACGCGCGCTTTCACTCGAACCCAAAGCCGTCGACACTCAAATAAAGACATTCCATTCGTTTGGAGCTTGGTTTTTACGCCGTTATTACGAATCCGCATACATTTCAAAATCGTTCACCGTATACGACGACACGGACTCGGCAGCCTTGCTGAAAAACGCAGTTCCCGAACTTACAAAAAAACAGGCGGCGATAGCGGCAAAAAAAATAGCCCTATGCAAGGATTATTGCCTTGGTCCGGAAGATGAGCTTGGCAGAATCGACGAAGACGGAGACCTTGCGAAAATATATACCGCATACCAAGAAAGACTTAGAAAAACAGGAAACGTGGATTTCGGCGACCTCATAATGCTTCCCGTAAAACTTTTGGAATCGAATCCCAACCTTAGAAAACAAATGCAGCACAGATTCAAAGTTATAATGGTCGATGAATATCAGGATTCGAATGTCGCCCAGTTCAGGCTTCTGAATGCCCTGAGCGGCACGGACGAAGGAAGCAAAACTTATGTCTGCGTTGTAGGCGACGACGACCAGTCCATATACAAATTCCGGGGAGCGGAAATCCAAAACATACTGCAATTCCCGACAATATTTCCGGGAACGACACTCATCCGCCTTGAACGGAACTACCGCTCCACAGAAAAAATTCTTCAGGCTGCAAACGCCGTAGTCTCGCATAACGAAGACCGGCTTGGAAAGAATCTTGTCGCCGAAAACAAAAAAGGCTCAAAACCCACACTGATTTTTCTTGAAAATCAGGATATGGAAGCAAAACTGTGCGCCTCAATCATAAAAAAAGCGGTCAGCGAAAAAACCGGCTCATCCCGCTATTCGGATTTTGCGATTCTGTACAGAACCAACGCCCAGTCACTAGGCTTTGAGCAGGAATTTATCCGCTCAAAGATTCCTTACAAAGTCGTTGGTTCTCTAAAATTCTATGAAAGAGAAGAAATCAAGGATTCGCTGGCATATCTTTCGCTAGTGGCAAACGGCAAAGACGAAATCGCATTTCAAAGAATCGCAAATAAACCTGTCCGGGGAATAGGAGAAAAATCCCAGGAAAAAATAATCGAACGTTTCCAGCACGAAAAAGAAAAAGACGATTTCAGCATTATCGATGCGGCGCAAGACATTCTGCAGGAACTTTCAAAAAAAGCCGGCGAAGGCGTAAAAGAATTCAGCGGAATTATAAAAAATCTCAGCGAACAACTTAGCGAAAATTCCAAAGAAGCCTCCGATTCCGTCGAAAAAGAGCCGAACCATGTTGCGCCTCCGCTTTCCCTCTTCATAAATAATCTTGTGGAAGAAACGGGACTTATTGAATTCCACAAGGCTCAGGATGCTCTTGACGGAACAAGCAAAACCGAAAACATTGAAGAACTTGCAAATTACGCCGCAAATTTTCCATGCACGACTCAAGGACTTCTGGATTTTCTTGACACCATAAATCTTGACAGGGTTCTTTCGGACGGAATGCAGGAAGAAGACGATTCGGTCACGCTGATAACGCTGCACAACACAAAAGGACTGGAATTCGAACGGGTTATAATCACAGGGCTTGAAAATGGAATTTTCCCAAGAGAAGATAAACTCGGAGGCGATCTTGAAGAAGAACGCCGCCTTTTCTACGTTGGAATCACACGCGCCAAAAAAGAACTCACCGTTACAAGCTGCCGGACTCGCCGCCTGTACGGACATTTTCAGGAAATGACACCAAGCATTTTCATAAAAGAAGCGGAAGATGCGTTCGATATTCAGGGCATTCGTCCAAAAACCGAGGGAGAAAAGCATTATTTTTCGAATCCGAATTCCATTCTTGCAGAAAAATTCAAGAAAGGAACGAAAATTTACCACGACGATTTTGGCTACGGAATTGTGGAAAGCATGAACGGCTTAGGGCAGGACCTAGTAATTTCTGTAAGATTCGAAACGGGAAGTTCCAAAAAATTCATTCCAAAATATCAGTCAAAATCACTTCAAATAATAAAAGATTGATAATAAAAAACATATAGCAAAGAGCGCAGTTTTCTTTTAGACCGGAATGCACTAAAATATAGGCATAAAAACGCAGGAGGGCTTCATGAAGAAAATTATAACGGCATCGACAAACAGAAAAGTCATAGATACGGTCTTGAATGTCTGCAAACTTTATCCGTCAATCTTCACAGCGGACGTATATGACGACACGGAAGCCATAATCAATCACATAGACTACGAACTCCCTGAAATAAAAGTGCTGGATTTTTCATCCGACGATGTAGACTGCTTCAGAATCCTGAACCTGATAAACAGAGACACTTGGCTTCATTACGGCGGAGTCATAGCGGTCTGCAAAGACAAGGCACAGCTTTCGGAACTTGAACAGTTAAAAGACATGAACATGCTTTCAATCCAAACGGTCGAAAATTTCAGCGAACATTTTGTACGGATTCTCCGCATACTTTACCAAAATCAGCAGTTTCTTTTTAATCGGGGAATGCGTGACATCGCAGGCGGACAGGAAGCCGGAACGTTCATCTGCGGAAACGACCCGATGGATCTTAAATTCTACACCAACTTTCTTGTAAGCTATCTTTACAACACGGACAGAATCTCAAACGACGACAGGGTTTGCCTTCAGATGACGTTCAACGAACTTCTGACAAACGCCCTTGAACACGGAAACTTGGAAATCGGTTTTGAAGACAAGAGCAAATGTCTTTCTTCCGGCGGAAACATACTCCAACTAATAGAAGAAAGGTCCAAAAATCCTGACTTTGCGAACAGGAAAATACACGTTTCATACGTCATCGGAAAAAAATCGTCAAAGTTCAGCATAAAAGATGAGGGAAACGGATTTGACTGGCGACAAAAATCAAAGATGAGCGGCTCGGATTCCTTCCACGGACGGGGAATTTCGTTGAGCATGCAGATGGTAAAAACGCTTACGTACAACGAAAAAGGGAACGAAGTCACATTTTCTATTGACAACCAAATCAACCAATCGAACACAATCCCTGACATAATGAGTTCGTTCCCGTCGCTGAAATACCAAAATCATCAGGTTGTCTGCAAAGAAGGAGAAATTTCAACCGACCTGTATTTTATAATCGCCGGAAGATTCGCAGTCTATGCGCAAGGAAAACTCGCTTCGGTTCTTACGCCGAATGACCTTTTCATTGGAGAAATGGCGTTTCTTCTGAACGACAGGCGAACCGCAACGGTAATCGCAATCGGGGAATGCAAACTCATAAAAGTTCCAAAAGGCGACTTTCTTGCCCTAATCAGAAAAAATCCGCATTACGGAATCTTCCTTAGCAAAATGCTTGCCCGCCGTTTGGCAAAACAGACTTCCAACATGATTACCCTAAAAGAACAGATTTTGGCACTTGGAGGAAATCCGAATCCAATCCTATAGACGGCGATTTTCGGCAAGATGATTTTTTTTCCCATCGATGAACTAAACAGAACATGCAAAGGCGCGGCGTTGAATTTTGTAAAAAATCACGAACCGATTTGCGTTCAGCTTGCAGGAACAATAAAAAAATCCACACAGAATGTATACGTATGCTTTGCCAATGACATTCTTCCCAAAAACATTTATGGAATATTGAGCCTACGAAAAACCATCCTGCATTGCCTGCCGTTCGCAAACGCAGAAAAAATCACCGCCCTGCAAAAAGATTTTTCCATGTCGCTGTCCGATTTTTACCTAACCGAAAAACTTGAGCCGCCGCTATGCGTAAACGGAACAAAAAGCGGTTCTTCCCTAATTCTGCAGAGCATTGAACGTCTTTACGGAAAACCAAGCCACACGAATGAGTACCAACTTATGCAGCTCGACATAAAATCATTCAGAAAAATTTCTCCGATTCCATTTTACGGAAACGAATCGGTCGTCCGCTGCAAAAAAGACATCCCGCAAAATCTGATGAAAAGCCTTGCCGAACTCCAAAAAAATTACGAACTGGAAGAAGTCCTTCCCGACGGATTTGAATTCAACGAAGACAATTCAAGGCTTAGGCTAAAAAATGCACTGCGAACACAATATGTACTTGCGTTGAACAATGGAAAAGACCAGCTAGTTTCAAAAGCGGCGACAAACGCAATCGGTTTTTGCTGCGTACAGATTGGCGGAGTCTACACGGCAAACGAACACAGAAGAAAAAATTACAGTTACAATCTTCTATTGATTTTGCTCAAAAAAATCGTCCATTCAAGGAAAACGCCCGTTCTATATGTAAAAAAAAGCAACATAGCTGCCTGCCGACTTTACGAAAAACTTCATTTCACAAAGATTAGCGACTACATAATTGCATATTTCAGCCATAAACTTTAGACTGTATTCCATTTCTAGTAATAATAACAAATCAAGTTTTCGGAGTTTTAAATGACATTTTCCGTGATAGCAAAAATAATTGCATTCGCACTCTATTTGGGTCTCATGATTTTCGTCGGTCTAAGGACGGCAAAAAACAACAACTCTGCATCCGACTTTTTCCTTGGAGGAAGAAAAGTAGGACCGTGGGTTACAGCCCTTAGCGCAGAAGCATCGGATTCTTCCGCCTGGCTTTTGATGGGACTTCCGGGGCTCTGCTATCTGGGTGGCTTCAAGGAAACATTTTGGACTGCCCTAGGACTTATCGTAGGAACTTATCTTGCATGGCTTCTAATAGCAAAGCAACTAAGAAAATGCTCAATTGCATTCGGGGACTCAATAACAATTCCTGAATTTCTTACGAACAGATTCAAGGATAAATCTCACGTCCTTATGATTGTCTCAGTTTTTTTCATCGTCGTGTTCTTTACTATTTACACGGCATCCGGACTTGTGGCATGCGCAAAACTCTTTCGTTCCGTGTTCGGTCTGAACTGGAACATCGGACTTTTGATAGGATTCGTGATAATACTTTCCTACACGATTCTAGGCGGATATAAAGCAGTCTGCACCACCGATTTCATCCAAGGCACCCTGATTTTCATAGCATTTGTGACATCCTCTGTAATCGTGATTGTCGCATCAGGCGGAATCGGAAACGCAATAGAACAGATACACGAATTTTCAGAAAGAGCCATGAGCGGAGAATTCGGAGAAATTTTCAAAGGAAAATTCCTTGCAAACAAGACTTTTAATCCGGCCTCCGCCATTTCGGCATTCTCGTGGTGCTTAGGCTACTTTGGAATGCCGCACATAATAGTCCGCTTTATGGGAATAAGGTCCAACAAGGAAGTCGGAACAGCCCGCAGAATCGGAATTTCGTGGATGATAATCTCATACATAGGAACTTTCGTAATCGGAACTCTTGGAACGGCATACCTTTTGAACAAAGGCATTCTTCTTGGCGCAGATTCCGTAGACACCGTTTTAGAAGGCGTAAAAATCTTAGGACCGGGAACTGAAGAAGCCGTGTTCAGCGAATCGATGTTAAAAATGTATCCGGCATTCATCGCGGGACTTTTTTTGTGCGCAATTCTTGCAGCGTCAATGTCGACGGCGGACTCTCAACTGCTTTCCGCATCATCGGCAATAGGACAAGACATATTCAAAGGTCTTATAAAAAAAGACGCCAGCGACAAAACCGTGCTTCTTGTAAGCAGAATATCCGTATTTGTCGTCGCACTGATTGGACTTGCGCTCGCACTAAATCCGAACAGTTCAATTTTCGGACTCGTATCATTTGCGTGGTCAGGATTCGGCGGAACATTCGGACCTCTTGTGCTTCTTGCTCTGTACTGGAAAGGAACGACAGCAAAAGGCGCAATCGCCGGGCTCATTTCAGGCGGAATAACCGATGTAACATGGCACTACCTTAAAGGTGGAATTTTCAACGTCTACGAAATTTTGCCTGCGTTCACCGTATGCCTATTGGTAACCGTACTGGTTTCCCTATTTGACAGGAACAAAGATTCTGAAATGCTAAAAGAATTCGAAATATACAGGAACATGAAAGACTAGCGAAAATACTTTTAGAAAGATAAGACATGCGGTCAAAGTGGCTTTAAGTTATTCGCTTGACCTATATGTATATTTTGTTATATTCTCAATATCGGACATCGTAATGCGTGCGAACGGAACGGCTTACGGCATTAATGATTTTCAAAATCCGCCGCAAAACTAAAAATCCGGCGGAATCGATTCCCGCATAAAATATTTTCAAGAGAATTTATTTTATTCAATATTTTGGGAGGATTTATGAAAAAATCGAATATTATTGTGTTTCCCGCAATTTTAACCGCACTGCTTTTTGCATCCGCTTGTATGCAAAACATGGGAAATACCGACAACAACGCTAACGGCTCATCTCCAACTCCAAGCCCAACCGAAGAAACCGTAGAATTCAAACTTGACGACTTAGTTTCCGCATTTTCTCTGACAAAAGGTGATATAACCGCATCTGACGCTGCAAAAAAAATTAAGACCGAAACTCCGACCGTTACGGGGCTTACTTTTACCGAAAAGAAAATTATTTCATATGACGACAAGAGCGGAACTTTTACAGTTGAAGTAAAAGGAAACAAAGGCGGTAAAAGTTTTTCCAACAAGATAACCGCACAAGGTTTTACTCATCCTTATAACAGCAAACCGTCATCAAAAATTTATGGCGATAAAATAAAACTTGATGCGGCAATGGAAGATAACCTAAATTTGGATGCTTTTATAAACGAATTGAAAAACGCCGCAAATTTGGAAAACTATCTTAACTTGTCGTACTCTCTTGAAAACGGAAAAACAATAGATTTCAACAATTCCGAAAAACCTTATAAACTGACCGCTACATTTACGAAAACCTCGGACGGCAAAATCAAAGTTTCTCCGAAATATGCACCTGTATACAAGAAGCTTGCCGAAGGCGGCACGGAAGATGTTAAAGAAGAGAATATGGAGGTCATAAGTCCTGCGTTTAGAGATATCAAATACGAATATTTCACAGAAAAAGATGTATTTGAGTATGTGCAAGAAAAAATTAAGGACGACATACTCAAAGTGCCGACAGATACGTTTGCGTCGTCCATTTATGCTTTTGCAAAGTATCAGAACATAACGCCAAATAACATTTTCAATGTCGGTGTCGGCGACGGCTCAAAATTCAAAAAATATCAGGACACTTATAAAAAGGACGGCGGACACATTAAAATTGTGAACGGCAGCGGCGATTCCGACTTATCTTATGCGATATTTGACCCAAAAAACAGCGGAATTGAAGCGGACGACTTCTCAGGCACAATAAAAGTGAATTACTATGTCCAAAAAACCGCTAATATTGCTGCTGTAAATACAGGGGCTCCTGATGCTCCTCCTGTAAAACCTGTTCATGTTGAAAAAAGCGGATTTATGAAAGTTACAAAAGAATTCTTAGAGAAAAATTTCCTATTCAGTCTTAATATTTCGGGCAATAAAGCAACTGCAAAATCAAAATGGTTACCACGGAGTTTCAACACAGAATTGTTGGGTGAAAAAAGTCCGAAAGGATTCCAGCTTAAGAATGCAAGTTTTGTTAATTATGACAATCACAAAACGGATGATTGTTATCTTTCTGTAAATGGAGGTACAAGCCTTAACGACCTTGCAGTAGAAAGCAAGCAATACGTTTCTGTCGCTAAAGGAAAAGCACCAAATGAATACACTCTGCTGATTACATCAATCCGCATGGAGAAGAAAATTAATGAAAAGGAGCTTTACCTGGCTTTCTATTTCAAGGGTAGCTACGAACCGATAAAACTTACAGTTACTCCCTATCCTTGGGATTAAATCACACAAAAAGCAATAGCGAACGGCAAAACGGAGTTACTTCCGCTTGCCGTCCGCAGAATTTTACCGGCGGCAAAAACAAAGCCGCCGGTAAATATTTAACAAATTTGGCAAACGAAAATTTTCCGCCATTTTTAAAAGCCAAATATTTCTTTTCTATGAAGGATTCCTAGCAATTCAAGCGATTTTTCAAGGCTTAGGCTTGGATTATTTGCACGATATGCGTTCAAATCTCTATTGAAACAGTTCATCGAAAAATGCTGAAAAACATAGACATTATTCCACGAAGGATTTTTCTTATACGACTTTTTTAATTCTTCGCCATAAGACCTAAATATTCCGCCCGGCTTGAGTTCAGCATATCCCACAAGCCACAAGCGGCAATTTTTTAGACTTTTGTGTAGTTCCGCTGTTTTTTTTGCAAACCAAATTTGGCTTTCTTCAATCAGCTGCCCGATTTCTTCGCTTCCGTTTTTTAATAAATATTTTAGATGGCTTGTTTTTGCCGTATGCACGGGAGTTTTGTTCAGTATGATTGCATTTTTCCTGAAATCCACGCCCAATTCTTCGTTCCGTCTAAAAAATCCTTCCGCAAGTTTTCCCGACTGCCCCACAAGGTATTTGCGATTCTTGTCCAACTGCTCGTTTTTTCCCGGATTATCGCCAATCACAATGAGTTTTATTTCGTCTTCAAGCAGAACGGAATCCAACGCAGTGTTGTAGACAAGAGGATTTTCGACATTGTAAAAAGGCGTGTCCGACATAGCCGCTGTTTTTTGCAAAGGAAGAAGTTGATTGGAAAAACGCTTCCATTCCATGACCTTTTCGGAAAATTCCTTCCTGAAAGTCAAAAAACTATTCCATTCATCAAAAGTCATTTTCGCTCCATGTGCGATTAATCAAGCGGATTCTTTCAAAAATTTTAATTTTCCAAAATTAATAAAAAATCCGCACTTTAGAAGGCTTACATTTTCCGTACATTTATAAAAGAATCTTAATACATTTTGACAAATTCCTACTATTACGTCTATAATGATAGTCCATGTCCGATTCCGAAAATCGGTCAACTTTTACGGAGGCTTTATGAAAAAGTTACTTGTAATAGCGTTCGCCGGTCTTATTGGCGCTTCTTCATTTTCTTATGACATCGTTTCTGCAAACCAATTAAAAACAAAGGCAAAAACTGTCACGCAGACGGATTTCAGCATTGCGTCAAAATTCGGAGAATATTTTCGCACTCCAAGCAGAAAAATCGTAAATTCCTACGATTCTCTCGGAAGGGTAACCGAATCTTCCGAATTCACGCCAAGGGACGTTCTTGTAAACAAGATAACGAGTTCCTACGATTCCATGGGAAATCTTTCAGCGCGCGCCTGCTTCGATTCCGACAACAAAAAGATATGGAACACGGCGATTACGTACAAAGACGGGCTTAAATCCGAAGAATCGGAATACACGGAAAACGGAACTCTCAAAGCAAAGACAATCTACACGTATACGGATAAAATTCTGACCGATGAAAGTTACTACAACGCCGAGGGTGGACTTATCTGGAAAATAATCTACAAATACAACGCCGCAAAAAAACTTGATGTTGAATATGAATATTCGGGCGACGGAATGCTTGACGATGAACGACGTTATTCCTACAACGATGCAGGACTTATCGATTCGATTTCGTACCACGATGAAATGGGAAGCGTAAAACTCAAGGACGTGTTCAGATATTCAAGCGACAAAACTTTGAATGAAGTAACGACATACAATTCGGAAAACAAAATCATAAAACGTTCCGTGGTAAAGAACGACACATCCGGAAATATCTCACGAATTACGGTCTACAATGTGGCAAAAAAGTTCGGAACAACCGTGAACGAAATGGCGGATATGACGGAATTTGTTTACGATTACGCAAAATAGACAAAAATAACAGGGCTGTCAAAAAAGCAACTGATTTTTAGGCAGTTCCGACCAAAGCTGGGCGACAATTTTTCGCTCCGCTTTCGGTTTTCCGCAAAGATGTAAAAAATCGTTTACCGTTAAATTCCGTTTATACAATTTTTGCAAAAATGCCGATATTAGACTAACATATTTATACCGATAATTTGAGAGTAATTTTTTCTGCATTTTACAGAGCGAGGCGTTTATGAAACAAATAGGAATAAAATTAGCGGACGGTTCTTTTTACCCGATTCTGGAAGACGGGCAGCCTGCCAGCAAAAAACTCGGACTGACAACAGTCATGGACAATCAGTCTAGGGTTGTGGTGGACCTTTACCGTTCAGATACAGGTACAATGGAAGACGCCGAATATATCGATTCCTTGCAAATTAACAATCTTATTGCCCACCCAAAAGTCAGCGTGGATATTCCCCTAAAAATAACCTTGGACGAAAACAACAGGCTTTCCGCTGTTCTTATCGATCCCGAAACGGGTGCGACAAGCAACGCCAACATAACGCTCGTCTCTAGGACGCTTGAAGAAAGGCTTGAACCTATGAATTACGACGTAAAAATGGAAGACGATGATTTTGACATTCCCGAAACAGTTGATTTGGAAAACGAAAACGCCCTTGAAAAATCCGCGGAAAAAAGCAATGCGTCCGCCGCCAAAGCTGCAGGTGCGGTTGCAGCCGTTGCCGCAGGCGGAGGACTTTTGGCAAAAATGATGGCAAAGCAGAACGAAAAAAACAGAGCAACGCCTTCAGAGAAAAACTCGGAACGCCTTTCTGATGCAATGGCAAACAAGGCGGATGCGCTAAAAGACATTTCCGAAAAAGCAGAATATGAAATTCCTGCAATCGATGAGACTAAGGACGCTCCGACGGGCGATACGGAAATCCCGACGAACGAACCGCTTGAAAATACCGCAGACGATATTTTCTCAGAATCTAACGCTGCGGAAAATGCAACAGAAGAAAAATCTCCGTTTGACGATACGCTTCCGGATTTTTCCGATGGCGCAGACAGCGAACTTCCGAGTTTTGACGACAATTTGAATCTTCCCGAAGTCGGCGAAAACCCAACTGAAGAGATTTCCGATGTTCCCGAAGAAAGCGCAATTGACGAGACTAAAGACGCTTTGGCGGACAGTGCGTTAGGCACATTGAACTTCGACCTCCCCGACTTTGCAGAATCCGCCACGGAATCAACGGATTCGAACGAACCGCTTGAAAATACCGCAGACGATATTTTCTCAGAATCTAACGCTGCGGAAACTGTAACAGAAGAAAAATCTCCGTTTGACGATATGCTCCCGGATTTTTCCGACAGCGCAGACGATGAACTTCCGAGTTTTGACGACGATTTGAATCTTCCCGAAATCGGCGAAAACCCAACTGAAGAGATTTCGGGCATTCCCGAAGAAAGCGCAATCGACGAAGCTAAAGACGCTCCGGCGGACAGTGCGTTTGACGACACATTGGACTTTGACCTTCCCGACTTTGGAGAATCTGCCACGGAATCGGCTGATTCGGAAGATCCGTTTTCTTCGCTCGATTCATTGGACGGCACGGATAAAACGTTGGACGCTGGCTCGCCGTCCGATTCTACGTCCGAAGAAAACGAAAATGCGCAAAAAGCGGACGAATCGGAAGACCCGTTTGCGCTCCCTGATTTTGACAAATCGGAAAATGCGGCAGCAACGGACAGCACAAACGAACTGAACGAACTTGATTTACCCGATTTCCCCGAAACCGAAAGTTCAAAGACGGATGACTTTTCAGAGTTCGATTTACCAGACTTCCCCTCAGAGGAGAACCTCAACATGAATGACGACAATTTTATGGACACGGCACACGAAAAAGATGACGACATTTTTGCAGATTCGTCCGAGAACACAATGGCAGAGACGGGCAACGCGCTTGATTTCGACGGACTTTATGACAAAGAAACCGTTGCTGGGACTTCCTATTCAGAAGGAAACAGCACAGCTGAAGAAATCCGAAAGAAAACAAAGATTCCCGTGCTAATCTGTCTTGTGTGCGCGGTCATATGTATCATCGCGGTTGTTTTTATGCTTTTGGTCGTTCCTTCAAAATACAATCTTCTTGGAAAGCGAAAAGCAGATACGCACGAGCAGGTTGTTACAGAACAGAAAATCACGGAATCGATTCCTGCGCCCGCACCTGTGCCTGAATCCATGCCGGAGTCAAAGCCAGCCCCGAAAACTCAAGCAAAAGAAGACGAAATTGTCATAGTAACCGAACCGAAAATCGTTGAAACCGTCGAGCCGGAAAAACCTTCCGAGCCGGAAAAACCGAAAGTAATCACATACAAAATAAAATGGGGCGACACACTTTGGGACATCGCAAACGCATATTACAAAAATCCGTGGCGTTATCGAATGATAGCCCGATACAACAACATAAAAAATCCCGACTATATAATTTCAGGGACAACGATTCAACTTCCGCAAGAATAAGAACGCAAAACTCAAATCTTGCAGAATAATTCGGAAAATCCGCCGCTCTTAAAATCTTAAAGATTTTGGGATTGGCGGATTTTTTCGTAAAAAAGCCTACCGATTCAAGGAAAAAGCATTCTTGATTCCGGAAATCCTATTTGCCGTCCGCAAAATAAATGTTATCCTATCCGCACTTTATGAAAAAGTCCGTCGCCGTTATATCGATTTTAGCAATCTTTTCGCTTTCCGCCGGATGCAAAAACTCAAGCCGAACATTGCAGAAAAAATTCAATTTCAACACGAACTATTTTTTGGGACTTAGGGCATTGGAATCGGGAAAAACAACCGAAGCCGAACAGAATTTTCTGCTTTGCGCAAAAAAAGGTTCGGGATATTGCGCCCGTTACAGTGAAATTGAATTTATTCGAATGCAAAACAGGCGGAACAGATCGGCTCTTTGGCAGGATTTCCTGCAAAAATACAAGGATGAAGAGGCGATTTTGCTTGCTTCAAGAGATTTTTTCAAATCTCAAGAATTTGCGCAAGTTATTTCTTTGACTGACGAAATAAATTTGAAAGAAGCGGAAAATGAACTTGTTTTGCTGCGTTTAAAATCCATGGTGGAAAAGAACGACAGCCGCTACAAAAACGAAGTCTACACTTGGTTTACCGAGCGCGACATTTCCGCCGAACACTACAATTTTTACAGATTAAATGAAGAACTTTTTTCGGAAGAACCAAAAAATCAGGACGAAAAAAATCAAAACGGCTCGGTTCAAGAAAAAAACAATTTTTCAGACAGTTTTTCCGCAAGGGCAAAAACAATCAATTTTAGGATTTCGGTTTATAAAAAAAATTACAAAAATGCGTTTCAGAAAGCTGCCGAACTTCTTTCCGACGCAAAAAACAATCCGCTTCCTCTTTTGCTATATTCCGACATAGGAAAAGCGTTTTTATATGGCAGCAGCGATTTTGCAGACAACGCAAAAAAATTGGATTCCGCCATTGGTGAAACTTCGGATTCGGAACGGCTTTTCTATCTGAACTTTTACGCAGGTCTTCTGTACGACAAATCCGGCAAGTTCCCTGCAAAATCGGAAGAGCGTTTAAAAAATGCCATTAATAGTACCTCCGATTTAAAAAAGCAAGACAATGCACTTTGGTATCTTTTGCGTATAAAATTAAAGCAAAGCACCGACATCGGCGTGAATGCGGTCATCGAAAATTGCAAATTTTGGCACGCCCCTCATTATTTTGACGACATTCTCGACTTGATTTCAAATTTGCTTTTGACCGAAGGAAAATGGAACGAGTTTTCCAAGATTTACAAGGCAATCGACGGCTATGCGACCGACTACATGACATCAAGATTCGCATACATCGCAGGGCGGCTGCTTCAGGAAAATCTTGCGACTTTCGAAAAAAGCCAAAACGAAAAATCCGTTTTGATTCAGGAAGCTTTTCGCAGGGCGTTGAATTCCGGCTCGGATTATTATTACAGAATCATGGCGATAAACCGGCTTGGACTTTCGGAAAAAGAAATTCAAAATCAGTTATGCAAGACCGTTTTACGCAAAAACGAAACGAAAATCGACAAGGAGGCGGAAATTCTTCTTTCGGGCTATGCGGCATTCGGATTCCCTGAAAAAATATATCCGGAATTTGTAAAACTGAGCAAAAAAAACACGGAACTTTCGATGGATTCCATGCTTTCGCTTTCCGAATTTTTGAAAGAATGCGGCGAAAAAAAAGAGCAGTTTTATCCTCAAAGTTTGCGGATTGCGTCGAAGGCTTTGAGGGAGGCGAGCAGAAATGTTTCTAAAGAGGAACTTGAACTTTTCTTTCCAAAAAATTACAGTTCGCTGGTCGCAAAAAATTGCCAAACTCATAAAATCCCCGAAGAAATCCTTTTTGCATTGGTTAGAAGCGAAAGTTTTTTTGACAGCAAAATAAAAAGTTCCGCAAACGCAATCGGACTTACGCAATTGATGGAAGCGACCGCAAGCGATGTCGCAAAAAAACTCAAAGTCGGGGAATACAATCTTTTGCACCCCGAAACAAATCTTGAATTCGGAAGTTTTTACCTTGCGGAATTGGCGTCTCGCATGGACGGAAAATGGCTCCCCGCCCTTCTTGCGTACAACACGGGAATCACAAGAATCCGACGATGGCTTAATGTTCAGAAAAAACTTCCGATGGATCTTTTTCTTGAAATCGCGCCTTACGAGGAAACGCGAGAATACGGCAGAAAACTTTTGAGCGCAACCTGTATGTATGCGTGGCTTTATAAAAATCAGAGCATAGAAAATTCACTAAAACTTATGCTGGACTAAAGAAGATTCTGAATCCAAGCGGAAAAATCTACGGCGGCTATTTTTACGAAACAAAAAACATTTCGTAAAAACACCAGTGACTTTGCCGATTTTCAAACGCACCCAAACAAAATTAAAAGTCGGCGCAAAAAAATTCTCATTTTACAAATCCATTCGGCAAATTCCCGACCAAATTCAAAAATCAATTCCGGCGGTTCGTGCATGAAAATCGGTTTACATTTTTTTTGTACAGAATTGAGAAAGATTCAAAAGTCGGATATAGTACGAAACGTATGGAAAAGGGATTTGATAACGAAAAATATTTGAAGATTCAGTCGGAGCATATAAAAGAACGTATAGGGAAATTCGGAAACAAACTTTATCTTGAATTCGGCGGAAAGCTTTTTGACGACTATCATGCAGCAAGGGTTCTTCCGGGATTTGAGCCGGACAGCAAACTCAAGATGCTCATGCAACTTTCCGACTATGCCGAAATAGTCATCGTTATCAGCGCAATGGATATAGAAAAAAACAAGGTTCGCGGCGATCTGGGAATCACGTATGACATGGATGTTCTTCGCCTTAGGGACGAATTTCAAAGCCGCGGACTCATGGTCGGGAGCGTTGTGATAACGCATTATAACGGTCAGCATGCGGCGGATATTTTCAGAAAAAAATTAAAAAAACTCAAGATAAAAACATACGTTCATTATACGATTCCGGGCTATCCTTCGGACGTGGCTCTGATAAACAGCGACAAGGGCTACGGAAAAAACGACTATATAGAAACGATGCGACCGTTGGTTGTGGTAACTGCGCCCGGTCCGGGAAGCGGAAAAATGGCGGCTTGCCTAAGTCAACTTTATCAGGACAATCGGCGCGGAATAAAATCGGGCTACGCAAAGTTTGAGACTTTTCCGATATGGAATCTTCCGCTGAAGCATCCGGTTAATGTCGCTTATGAGGCCGCCACGGCAGACTTGAACGACGTGAACATGATTGATCCGTGGCATTTAGAGGCTTACGGAAAAACTTCGGTAAACTACAACCGGGACATAGAAATCTATCCTGTTTTGGATGCAATTTTCAAAGGCATATACGGAGAGAACCCATACAAATCGCCCACGGACATGGGCGTAAACTTGGCAGGAAACTGCATAATAGACGATGAGATTTGCCGCCGTGCAAGTAATCAGGAGATTATCCGCCGATATTATCACGCTCTTGATGCTTTGGTCGAAGGAAATGGGACTGAAGAAGAGGTGAACAAGATTGAACTTCTGATGAAGCAGGCGCAGATTTCCACAAAGGACAGGAAAGTTACAGTGTTTGCCATAGAACGCGGGCAAAAATCCGGAGTTCCTTGTTCTGCCATAGAACTTGAAGATAGCACGATAATCACGAGCGCAACCTCCGATCTTCTTGGAACAAGCGCCGCTCTGATTCTGAATGCCACGAAACATCTTGCAGGCATTGAGCATAAGGTAAAACTCATTCCCTCAAAAATGATAGAGCCTATCCAAAAAATGAAGGTTACATATCTTAGGGGGAACAATCCACGCCTCCACACGGACGAAGTGCTTGTCGCCCTTGCGATGCTTTCGGAAGAGGACGAAAAGTGCGCAAAAGCCTTGGAGCAACTCCCAAAACTTAACGGCTGCCAAGTTCATACTACGGTTCTTTTAAGCGAAGTGGATAAAAAAATCTACAAAAAACTTGGCGTGGATGTAACTTGCGAGCCTGTCACTAAAAAGAACAGGACAATTTAGCCAATTTTGGACGTTCGCCGATGACTGAAGAGTTAAAGAATAAGCTAAAATATCTTGCAGAAAAATATGAGGTTTCCTCGTTTTATGATGGAGACCCGAGCCAATTTCTTAATTGGTATAGAAATCAGGAAGAAGTAGAATTGGCAAGTTTTGTTGCGGCTCTGCTTGCCTTTGGTTCCCGAACGCAGTTTATTCCGAAAATTCGTTACATATTTGAGCTTGCCGATAAAAAGGGCGGATTTTTTCTATGGATAAAAGAAAGGCATTTTGCTTCCGATTTTCACAATCCGAATGGAAATGACAGCTCAAAGTTTTATCGATTTTATTCATGGGACGACATACGGGTTCTTTTCAGCGAACTTTCATCCGTGCTGGAAAAACATGAAAGCCTTGGAAAAGCCGTCAAGAATTCTTACAAAAAGAACATTTCCGCTTTCAACTGTAAAAGTCCGGTTGAAAGAAATCAGGCTTTGCTAAAATCGATTCAGGATTTTTTTCCGAATTCTGCGATAGTTTCAAAAGGTGCAGCCAGCGCAAATAAAAGACTCCACATGTTCCTTCGATGGATGGTTCGCCAAAATTCCGCCGTTGACAAAGGATTTTGGACTTGGTTTTCGCCTTCGGATCTTATCGTTCCGCTTGACACTCACGTTATGCAAGAAAGTACAAAACTTTGTTTGATTCCGGCAAAAGCAAGCTGTTCGTTCAAGACTGCGGTTTTGCTTACGGAAGAATTAAAATCCGTATGGGAAAACGATCCGTGCAAAGGCGATTTCGCTCTCTTTGGGCTTGGCGTGGACGAGAATGCGGACTGATTTTTTTATATTCGATTTTCGACAAAATGCTCGAATCGTGCATAAAAACTGCCAGTTCGGCGAGGAATCTTTCCATTCCAAGAGTTTTCAAAAACTTGATGACACAAACACCTTTATGGATTAAAATCGTAGACACTACGGATTTGAAAACGGTTTGTTTATTCAGTATATCTAAATAGAACTTACACATTTTTATGTAAAATCACGAAATTTCAAGGAATCACCGTAAATCAAGGAGCAAAAATTTATGGAAGAAATCAAAATCCCGAATCCTAATCAAGATGTGCAGGACAGGGTGCTTGAGGCTATGGAAATGTTCAGACCTCAACTTCAGGCTGATGGCGGCGATATGGAATTCGTCGAAATCGACGACCAAATGCGGCTTCACCTAAAACTTACGGGCGCATGCGGAGCTTGTCCGATGGCTATAATGACGTTGAAAATGGGCATCGAACGTTATATTCAGGATGCGGTGCCGGAAATTACGGAAGTGATTCAGGATTTGCCGGAAGGCGTTGATCCAGCCGAATTCGAAGGTTTCGGCGGAATATTTTGACCGCTTTTTTTGCTGATTTTGCGCCGTTTTTTGAATTTTGCTTTGCGGATTCATAAAATTTTTCGGTCGCATAAATACGGTGTTTTCGAAAACCGGATTTTTCGAAAATGCTTTGTCGTAAAAATAAATTAAGGAACAGACTATGAAAATCGAAAAAAATAAATTTGTCATGATTCACTACACTTTGACGGACGAGAACGGAATCCAAATCGACAGTTCCGTCGGAAAAGAGCCTTTGGGCTACGTCCAGGGAAACGGAATGATTATTCCCGGACTTGAATCACAACTTGAAGGAAAATCGGTCGGCGAAAAATTCAGGGCTGTCGTCGAGCCAAAGGATGCGTACGGCGAATACAACGAAAAATTGGTGATAGAACTTCCAAAATCGCAGTTTGATTCGCCGGATTCAATTGAAGTCGGAATGACATTTCACGCCACATCCGAGGAGCAGGGCGCTTTTATCGTTCATGTTGTAAATGTTACCGACAATTCCGTTACAATCGACGGAAACCATGAACTTGCTGGAAAAAAACTTACGTTTGACGTTGAAATTGTCGAGGTTCGGGATTCTACGGAGGCGGATTTCAATCAGGGGTGCGGATGCGGCGGTTGTGGCGGTGGATGTGATGGCGGCTGCGGAGATGGAGGTTGCGAGGGTGGCTGCGGCTCGTGCGGATAATCCGGATTTTGCGAACACTTTTTATTTGTCCGCTTTTTTATGATTAAAACACTTATAAAATTGGAGTAGCATTTTTACAGATGAATATTTATGTTTCTTTAGGGCTTTGCTTTGTACCGCTTTTGCTATGCTTTGTTCTTTTTAAGGTGTTTTCAAAAATCAAATTTTCAACCGAACTGATTTCTTGCATTGTCGCAATGTTTGCGGTTCTTTTTATTTCTTTTGCGCAGTTTTTGATTTCCTATTCGATTCCGAAATTGACGGCTGCAGACAACACGGTTTTATCGCGGTTGTTAAAACCGCTTTTTGTGAACGGACTTATCGAAGAAGGACTTAAACTGGTTTTCCTCCTTATGATTCCCCGAAAAAAAACAGAATTCGCACATTATTTTATGGCAAGCATTCTTTTCGGAATTGCGTTCGGCTGTTTTGAATCTGCGGTTTATTTCTTGCAATATTTGCAATTGGCAAAAATGAAAGGCGCAGAATTAATCTACCACCTGATTTTTACAAGAATGTTTTCGTCCGTTTTGGTACATACGTTTTGTTCCGGGCTTTTGGGGCTGTTCATCTGGAGCGTCAAAGAAAAACGCCCGGATTTTATTGCGCTCGCCATTCCGATTTTGAATCACGGACTTTACGATTTTTTTGTGAGCCAGCCTTCTTGGATTCGCTGGTTCTTTATTTCGGCACTTTTGGTACTGATTCTTGAGTGCAGCATCCGTTACGAAAAAATTAAGCCCGAAACGGAATACAAAAAAAATCCCGAACCGTCAAAAGGAAGCTGCGACAAAACGCTTGAAACTCCGCTAAAAGACGCCCCGACTTTTGAGCCGTAACGGTGATTTTCAATCGATTTTTGCATTTTTCAACGCCTTTATGCGTTCCAAAAGCGTCGGATGAGAATAGTTCCAAAAAACGTAGATTTTCGGCGGCAAAAGTTCGCTCAGGTTTTCGCTGTTCAGTTTTATAAGTCCGCTGATTAAAGCATCCGGATTTTTTGTGAGCTGGGCAGAAAAATTGTCCGCTTGATATTCATCTCTTCTGGAAGCCGTGTTTGATATTGGAGAGACAAAATCGCTGAAAGCCCCCCAAACAATCGAAGCGAGGAAAAGTCCGATAAACTGCATTGAGAGAATGTTTTCCGAATTGACGGCAAATCCGAATCCTGTGTAAAGACTTGTGCTGTGCGCACAAAAATTCAATGCGAACATAAGGGCGAACTCAATCGGAATGAGTATGAAAAATTTCCTGATTATGTGGTGCAATTTAAAATGCCCCAGTTCATGTCCCAAAACTGCGATGAGTTCATCCATCGAAAGTTGCTTTAGAAGCGTATCGTAAAGGACTATCCTCTTGGATTTTCCAAGTCCCCCAAAATATGCGTTGGAATGTCCCGACCTTTTTGATGCGTCCATAACAAAAATCCCGGACGCTTTGAATCCGATGTTTTTCATAAGTTCAGTGATTTTTGTTTTTAGCTCGCCGTCTTCAAGCGGCGTGAATTTATTGAACATCGGAGCAATTATGAGCGGATAAAGCACCTGCATGATTAAAGTCAGTGCAAAAATAAAAATCGTGATTAAAATCCACCAATGATTTGGCAAAATGATTAAAATTCCTGTTATTGCGGCGATGATTCCTGTAGCAAAAATAAGCGAAATCAAAAGCCCCTTGAGTTGGTCTTGAGACCACAACTTTAGCGTCATTTTTGAAAAACCGAATTTTTTCTCGATTCTGAATTCGTGGAACAAGCTGAATGGAATCGAAAGAATTTTGTCCGGAATCGACTGGAAAATGACAAAAAGCACTGCGCATAAAAAAGTGCTTAGGTATCCGTTTGGCTCTCCTGTGATTTTGCAGATTGCGCTGAAAATCCACGTATAAAATCCTGTGGCGACCATTGCCAAGGTAAGCGCAAAATGACAGATGGATGAAGGAATGTTGAAAAAATATTTTTGGTTTTTGTAATCGTTTATGTTTTTGAGTTTTTCTTTGTCGAACACGGATGCCGCAGGAATTTTTTCCAGTTCATCGGGAAGTTTTCCGCCATTTTCTGAGCGGGCTTTCCAATCGATGAATTCCAAAAGGTGTTCTACCAAAAAACTTAAAATTGTTCCCACAAAAAAAGCAATTATGAATGGATTTGAATAGTCTATCTTAGAGAGCATATTTTCATTTTATCTTTAAAATCATGCTTACACAATGCGATAAAACCTTTATACTGTCCGCATGAAAACACCCGCCCAAAAACTTGATATCGGACTTATAGCTTTTGATTTGGATGACACGCTTTTGACATCCCAATGCACAGTGAGCGAAAGGACTTTGAAGGCTATCAGAACCGCCGCGAGCAGAGGAATATACATAGTTCTTTGCTCCGGACGCGCGGAAAATGGAATTCTTCCGATTGTAAGACTTTTGGATTTGGCAGGAACTGAATCAGGACGCTACCTTATAGCTTTCAACGGAGCTTCAATTTTTGACCTTCACACAAGAACCCCATTTTTTCAGGATAAAGTTTCCGCCGACATTTTGAAATTCGTTTACAATGAGGCAAAAGCCCGTGGAATGGCTTCAATAGTTTACGAGCCGGATACGATTTATTCTTGGATTGACAGCGAATGGGCTAGAATGGATGCGGAACTTTGCAATCTGAATTTTGAAGTCATCAACGATTTTGAAAAATTCCTTGAAAAAGGTTTCCCTAAAATGCTTGTTCCGTCCGAACCTGAAAAAGTTCTGCAATTAAAAGAATTTTTGTGCGAAAAACTTGAAGGCAAGGCGGACATTTTTGTGAGTAAACCGTTTTTCCTTGAAGTTATGACTCATGGAGTGGGAAAAGGTCCTGCAATTTTGCGTTTGGCGGATTATTTGGGAATTCCGCATGAAAAAACGATGGCTTTTGGCGACAGCATGAACGACGAATCCATGATTAGAGCCGTAGGATATAGCGTCTGCATGAAAAATGGCTTGGACTACATAAAAAATATAAGCGATTTTGTGACCGAAGAAGATAATAACAACGACGGAATAGCAGAATTCTTAGAAAAATACGTACTGTAAAAAATTACGTTTTTTCCTCCAAAGCATTATATTTTCTATGCTCTAATCAGTCAGTTTTTTGAAAAGTAAAATCATCGATGATTTTTCAAAAGTTTTTCCAGCATTGGAAAAATCTCCAATGTATTCAGAATGTTTTTTTCTCCCGGAAGATTTTCTGCTTTCGTTCCCGTTTTTTTTACCGCTCGTATCAGAAGATTTTTCGGCGTATGTTCCATGTCGATAAATTCAAGCAATTGCACGGAATATCCCGCGCCTTCAAGCAATTCGCAGCGCAATGCGTCTGTCAAAAGAGCAGAAAAACGTTCTTTTACGATTCCGTATTTAAGGAGAGGTGCAAAATCTTTTGGAATCCCGGAAGTTTTCTTCCACTCCTTTATGTTGTTTTCAAGTTGGAAATTTATTTCGTGTTGGCAGCACGGAACGCTCAGAATCGCCTTGCAGTCGTTTTTTACCGCATAATCCAAGGCAAAATCCGTCGCCGTGTCGCAGGCGTGAAGGCTTATCACAATGTCTGGCTTTTTGTCACCAGAGTAGGAAGAAATGTCCCCCGTGCAGAAGCTCAGTCCTTTGCATCCAAGTTGCCCGGCAATTTTATTGCAGTAATCGATTACATCTTTTTTGAGGTCCAACCCAATTATATTCGAAGGGATTTTTTTGATTTCGGTCAGATAATGATGAACGGCAAAAGTCAGGTAAGATTTTCCGGAGCCAAAATCAAGGATTTGCAGAGGCTCGTTGTCGGTTTTTAGTTTTATGACATCGGGTAAAATATCGCTTATGAATTCAAGAAATCGATTTATCTGACGGAATTTATCGTATTTTGAAGAAATTACTTTGCCTTCCGCCGTCATGATTCCCAAAAGAACCATAAACGGAACGGGCTTTCCTTCCTGAAGAATGTGCTTTTTTGCCTTGCATATTTCCGCTTGATTTTTGACGACTTTTGTCGCAATGGAAAGCGAGCGATTTTCCTCCGAAGAAAATAAGTTTTTTTCAAGGCGAGTAATTTTTCCTCTTTTGTTTGCAAGAATTGTTATTTCCTTTTTTTCCGTCCGGATTGTTGCATTCTTGAATGTTTTTCCTGCGTGCAATTCGATGAATTCAGCCAATTCCTCTTCAGTTTTTGTGCTGTGAAAAGCCTGAGTTTCGGTGAATGATTCAAAAAAATATGCGGTTTTTCCGTTCGAGTTTACGGCACGTATTTTGATTCTAAGATACGGACGACCGAGAATTTCGGAAATGTCTGAAATCGGCTTTGAAAAAGTCGCAGAAACAATCATTTGCTAGCGAAAGTTTAGTGGTGGAACAACCTGATTCCGGTGAACGCCATGCACATTCCGTAAGAATCCGCTGTTTTTATAACTTGGTCATCCCGAACCGAACCGCCGGGCTGCGCCACAACCGTCACACCCGATTTTTTTGCTCGCTCGATGTTGTCGCCGAACGGGAAAAATGCGTCCGAGCCTATCGCAACCCCCGTATTCTTGCTAAGCCAGGCTTGTTTTTCTTCTTTTGTAAAAACAGCGGGTTTTGTTTTGAAAAAAGATTGCCATTTTCCGTCAGCAAGAACATCTTCGTATTCGTCGCCGATATAAACGTCAATCGTGTTGTCCCTGTCCGCTCTTTTGATTCCATCTACAAAATCAAGCGAAAGAACCTGCGGACTTTGCCGAAGCCACCAATTGTCCGCTTTTTGCCCTGCAAGGCGTGTGCAGTGAACGCGGCTTTGTTGCCCCGCCCCAATTCCGATTGCTTGTCCGTCTTTTACATAGCACACGGAATTTGACTGCGTGTATTTTAGGATAATCAGCGAAATCACAAGATTCGTTTTGTCCTTGTTTGTCATGTTTTTATTTTTGGTCACGATGTTTGAAAGACAATTTTCATCGATTTTCATAAAATTGTGGCCTTGCTCAAAAGTGAGCCCGAAAACCTGTTTTTTTTCAAGTTCGGAAGGAACATAATTTTTGTCGATTTGAATTACGCAATACTTTCCGTTTTTCTTTGCTTTTAAAATTTTCAAAGCCTCTTCGGAAAAAGCCGGCGCTATAATTCCGTCGGAAACTTCTTTTTTTATGAGAAGTGCGGTCGATTCATCGCAAGTGTCAGACAAGGCGACAAAATCTCCGAAGCTCGACATTCGGTCCGCGCCTCTGGCTCTTGCGTATGCGTATGCCAATGGAGAAAGAGGAACTTCATCCGTGAAATAGATTTTTTTCAGCGTATCTGACAGAGGCTCCCCGACTGCGGCTCCGGCTGGGCTTACATGCTTGAACGACGTTGCCGCCGGCAAGCCGGTCGCCTCTTTGAGTTCCTTTACAAGCTGCCAGCCGTTTAAGGCATCCAGCAGATTTATAAACCCCGGACTTCCGTTCAGAACTTCTATCGGTAAATCTTTTCCATCTTCCATAAAAACTTTTGCAGGCTTCTGATTGGGATTGCATCCGTATTTGAGTTGTAATTCGTTCATATTGATGAAAGGATATCGAAAAGTCATAGATTTTTCAATGTTGGACGGACATGATTAGGCTTCGTTCTTCGTGTAACGCTTCTCATGTCCGTACCACGAATCGAGCGGCTTCGCTCGATTCGTGCAAGATGTCTTATGCGAGTTTTGCCTTCCGGCAAAACTCGTGCAGGCGGAAATGCAATTATGTCATTCAAACATAGATAGCAACCGCCTGCACGAAAACTTGGGGCGGCGGAAGAAGCATAAACGGTTGTAAATCCAATGCCACCGCCCCCTCCCTTTATACAATTATACTTTAAACTTTCTCACTTCCCCGGCAAGTCCCTCGATACTCTGCTTGTTTTTCAGCGCAAACTCGTTCACTTCGTTTACGGCATTGTTTATCTGCGACACACCGGCGCTCATCTCGTTCATCGAATCCTTTATGACCGCCGTAAGACTGTCGAGCTTCTGCATCTCACTCGCAACTCCTTTGCCGCCGATAAGCATCTCCTCAGAACCGTTTTTAACCTCGACCGTAACCGAATTTATATTCTTGATTGCGGCAAGAACCTCTCGGCTTCCGTTTTCCTGCTCACGCATGGCGGAGGTAAGCTCTGCGCTCATTCCTCGCACGTTTTCTGCAAGTTGGAAGATTGCATTAAACTTTTCTTCCACGACTTTGGAGCTTTCCGATAAGCCCTTAATATCGTCGCTCAAGTTTTTAAGCGTGTCGGTTATGGTTTTTCCTTGTGCGCTGGATTCTTCAGCCAACTTTCTAATTTCATCGGCAACAACGGCGAATCCCTTTCCCGACTCGCCTGCATGAGCCGCTTCGATGGCAGCGTTCATCGCAAGCAGGTTCGTCTGCGAAGCGATGTTCTGAATCACGCTTGAAGCCTCAATAAGTCCGCCGCTCTCGTCCGCAATCTTTTGTGTTACGGTGTTTGACGACAGCAAAGTCGTCTTTCCCTCTGATGTCGCAGTAGAAAGCAGGCGCACCATGTTGTCGCTCTTTTCCAACGATTGCGTTATCGATGCAATATTCGCCACCATTTCCTCTATCGAAGCGGACGATTGCGTTACACTTGCCGCCTGCATTTCAATGCTGCCGTTCAGCTGCTCGATTGTGCGGATAATCTCTTCTACCGTGCTTGAAGTTTGGGTAACACTTGAAGATTGATTAAGTGCCTGTTGCGTTACATCATCAATATCAGCTCTTATCTGACTTACTGCAGTTGCGGTTTTGGTCATGTTGGAAGCAAGCTTATTTCCGATGTCTTCCATCGTGTTTGAGTTGACACCGACAGACTGTATTGATGTACCGATTTTTGCAATCGTTTCGTTAAAATATCCGAACATATCGGTAATTTCATTGTTGCCATGTAAAGGCAAGCGCACCGTAAAATCTCCGTGTGCAATTTTATTCAGGACAGGAACGGAACTTTGAATAGGCCTTACCAGTTTGTGGCTGAAAATATAGACAATTGCAAGGGCGGCAAGCAGAATAAGTAAAGAGACCATGACGGTTCTGTGCCGCATTACATGAATGGCGTCAAAAAATTCTGCAACGGGAGCTTCGATAACAACATTCCAACCGGTTGTTTTCATAACCGCAGCACTCGCAATATCCCGAGTACCCATAAAAGTGTAATATCGGATTTCCGTTACATCGCTTTTTAGAATGTCTTGGATGACAGCTGCAACCTCAACAAGGCTTTTATCGGTTTTGGCAGCCTCTATAGAATTGAATTGGCTTTCAACTAAATCCCGATTCCTGTTGGCTATATTTATTCCCGATCCGGAAAGGATAAAGCAGCCGCCGGTTTTACCGACTTTAATGTCATCTATCATATCTGAAAGCGTATATCCGTCAAAAACAGCAACCAGCACACCTACGTGCGTATTATTTTTACCCGTTATGGGAACGACCGCTTGCGTAATGAGCTTTCCCGTTTCTATATCTCTAAAGGGCTCGGAAAAATATTTTTTTGTGCCGCCTTGCGAATCTTTAAACCACTTTTGACCGGAAACATCAAACAGTTCTCCATCAGACCGATGATATATTCCTTTAGAATCAATTATTACAAAAGCAATAACCTCTTCCTCATCTTTTGAAAGCTCTTCAAGTATGCGAGCTTTTTCCTCATAGCTCACGCTTGTATCACATAGGCTCTGCTGCGAGGCAACTCCTTCAAGATATTCCCACCATTGTTCTATATCGCCGTCAATTATAGCGGCAGTATCGTTCGCCTTATCAAAAAGATGGGCTGTTACCTTTTCCATAACCGCTATGCGGAATTGATAGAATACCAAGACGCTTAAAAGTGAAAGCGACACTACAATCAAAGTACCGAAAATAATCATCATTTGTATTTTGATTGAAAATCGTTTTTTTGTTTGTTTCATTATTACTCCTAAAAAAATATATTGAGGATGTTTCAACATCCGAAATTATTTTTTACGCCGTTTGAAAGGCTATAGCCTGAAAAACGGTGTACGATTTTTGTATTTACTGGTTGGAGGCTTGTCTTATTGAAGCCGATATAAAAACGCACGGAAACGGAAATCCCGCTCTGTGCGTGTCATATGGGATGTTTTATTGTGCAGGAAAAAATTGTATGGAGTTGAACGGTTATCGAT
>CAJPOF010000022.1 GCA_905372235.1 uncultured Treponema sp. | reverse complement strand
GATTATTTCTCTTATTTTTTCGTCTTTCAGGATTGCATCGAAGTTATTTTGAACGATTCCGTTTTCTTTTGCCGCCTCGATGATTTTTTCTTTCTGCGGAATTATAAGAGCGCCGAGCGTGTTTTGGTCCTGCCCCACGACCACGGCTTGTGCGATGTACGGGGATTCTGCGAGTTTACATTCGATTGGAAACGGCTCTACGTTCTCTCCGGACCTTAGGACGATTGTGTCTTTTGCCCTGCCTTTTACGATGACTTCCCCGTCTATTGTTTGCACCACAAGGTCGCCGGTGTTGAACCAGCCGTCTTTTATAAAATTTTCCGTAAGTTCCGGGCGGCGATAATAGCCGCTCATCACGTTTTTTCCTTTTATGTAAAGAACGCCTTTTTCGCCGCTTTTGCACGGTTTTCCTTGTAGAGATATGACTTTTGCCTTGCAGTACGGAAGAACCTTTCCGATTGTTCCAAGAACAGGTTTTTTGGGATTCCTTATGCAGCATATCGGTGCGGTTTCTGTAAGACCGTAGACTTCGACCAAACTTATCCCGATTGAATTGAAAAATCTGTCCACTTTTGGGGGAAGCCCGCCTCCACCTGACATTCCGAGTTTGAATTTTCCGCCAAGAATTTCTTTTATTTCTGCGTAAAATTTATTTCCGAGCAATTTGAACGGATAAATGAAGAAAATCGGAACATACAACAATTTGCTTGCCGCCGTCGAAAGAAAATTCCGCTTTTTGAACAATTTGTTTCGTCCAAGAATTATGTTGTTGAGTTTCAAGATTGCCATTGCGGCGTTTGTAGAAAGATTAAAAATCAACGCTCTTCGTTTTGAATTTTTTACGCATTGTTTTTTGATTTGATTTGCAAGCGCATCCCAAAGCCTGGGGACGCAAGCCAAAAATTCCGGAGAGATTTTTTTCATATCGTCCAAAATCATACCGGCAATCGGTTTTGAATAGCAGATTGCCGCGCCTATGTACAGAAGCACATATTCCATTTCCCTTTCGTATACGTGCCACACAGGAAGAACGCTCAATGCTTTGCAATCGCGCCCAAGGGACATCGTAATCGCCGCATCCCTTAGTTGACATATAAAATTCAAGTGCGAAAGTTGCACGCCTTTTGGAACTCCTGTAGTTCCCGACGTGAATATTATTGTTGCCGTATCTTCCTGCTTTCCGTCCGAAAGAAGTTTTTCTACAATTCCGGGATTTTTTCTTCGGAAACTTTTTCCGTTTTCAAGGATTTTTTCGAACGAAAAGATTTTTAAGCCTTTCGATTCGAGCAAAGTTTTGTCAACGCCTTTTTCATCGATAAGAATTACGTTTTTTATTTCGGGAACGGCTTCCATACATTCAAGCAATTTTTTAAATCCGAAAACGTTTTCAAGGACTATGGTTTTACATTCGGCAAAACTTAAAATGTATGAAAGGTCTTTTACCGTCGCCTCGCTTCCTCTGGGAATGTCAGCGCAGCCGATAGTCATTATTCCAAGACTTGTAACAAACCATTCTTTTCTGTTGTCGCTTATAAGTCCTATGCGCTCTCCTTTTTCCGTTCCGATTGAAAGAAGACCTGCGCCAAAGTAAAGCACGGACTGAAAAAGTTCCATGTACGTTACCGGCTGGAATCGCTTTGCGCCGTCTTTATAAAATTGCACGGGAGCATTTGGAATGGACTTTGCTTTTTCAAGGAGCAGCTGGGGAATCGTATAAAACATATTGGAATCCGCCTGTTCGTTCTTGTTTTTGCAAATGTAAATTGACAAAAAATGTAATAGTGTCAATTTCTTGCAATATACATTTTTTATGCTATAAAATCAAGCCGATAAAATCTTTGACAGAACGTAGCATTTAGTGAGAACTGAAAATTTTGTTTGCCGTAACTTTATTTTTCCCGCCGGAAAACAAATTTCATCGGTTTTCCGGATTTTATCGTTCGCTTCAATATGTTTTGTTCGCCTTTTATGAATTGAAAATAAATTTTTCTTTCAGTATATTGTTAATATCAAAATTTAGTATTTGGTGGAAGGTTTGATGAAAGATAATTATTTTTCTCCGTTGTGCGATGACGAAAAGCAAAAAAAAGACGTTGAAACTGCCGGAGACCCGCTTGCGGAAAAATTTTTAAAGACCAGGCAGATTCTTCTTTCGGGCGAAGTAAACAAAGAATTGGCTGACAAGGTTGTAAAGCAGCTTCTTCTTCTTGAAGCCGACGACGCAAAAAAAACGATATATATGTACATAGATTCTCCGGGCGGTGATGTTGATGCGGGTTTTGCGATATTCGACATGATTCGCTTTGTCTCCTGTCCTGTCGTGCTTGTCGGAATGGGGCTTATAGCGAGTGCCGCCGCCCTGATTCTTCTTGCCGTGGAAAAGGAGCGTAGGCTTGCCCTTCCGAATAGCCGTTATCTGATTCATCAGCCGATGAGCGGAATGCGCGGGGTTGCCACGGACATAGAAATTCATGCAAAAGAAATGGCTAAGACCAAGGAAAGCATAAATCGGATTATTTCCGAGCAGACGGGAAAGCCTTTTGAGCAGGTTGAAAAAGACACCGACAGGGATTATTGGCTTAACGCTGCGGAGGCGATTGACTACGGACTTGTAAGCAAAATTGTATCCAGTCGTTCGGAACTGAAAAAATAGCATGGTATTTTTGCTGACCGGTTCGCTGTCCGAAAAAATTGTTCGGGCAATGGAAAATCAGGAAGAGAAATTCTTGCTTTGTGCGGAAAACTTGACTCTTGTTTCAGCAAAAACGGCGAATGTGGATGATGAAAATTATTACAGTTTGCCGGAATGGAATTCTTCCAGCGGTTTTGAACTTCGCGAGGATTTTGTTGCTTCTCTTCAGAATCCTATGGCGCATGACAAACTTCAGGCGGTGCTTCATTCCGGTAGGGGGGTGTTCAGAAATTTTAAAGACGAGTTAAAAAAAAATCCGGTCATAGAACGACAATGGCATATTTTTAAGAACAAAAAAATGCTTGAGAAGGTGGGAGACTGGTACAACGGTTTAAGAGAAATCTGGGGATTGGAAAAACTTGATTTGCCTCCGGAAGACAACGAGTATATTCTTTTGGACGATTTCACGTTTATTCCGTACACAAAATCGGATTCTCAGATAATTTGCGGCATAGCGGATACGGCGGATGATTTTGAAGGCAATTTGCCGTCGCAGGTAAAGGATGCCGTTCATGAATTGTGGCGGCGGAATTTTTTGTTTGGAGATTCATTGAGCCAGACCGGTTTTATCTGCAACACGTTGTCAAACGAATTTGCTGGTTGCATAACAGCCGCACCGGTTTCAAAAAGGACGGAAAAAATTATGATTTTGACGAGTTTTTTCGTTCCTGAGAAATTTAGAGGATTGGGAATAGGCACGGAACTTTTGAATAAGTGCCTTTCAGATTTGAAAACCCTGAAAAAAGAGGGGATTCTGCTTTTAAACACTATAATACCCGATTCAATGGAGTCGTTGTTGTTAAATTCGGGCTTCCGCAAAGTGGGGTCGGGGTATTTGGCAGAAATATAGCGATAAACAATAAGGAGTAAATTATTATGTATAATCGTGGTTCGGAAATCGATATGGAAGCCTTGAAGGCTTTTTTGGAGGACGCTGTAAACAAGGTGAAGACTCAGGAGAATCCTGATGTTCTTGGAGATGTGAAAAAAGTCTTTAAAAAGAGCGTTCCGCTTACGTTGCGTATGTATGTGGCGGCTTACCTTGCAAAGGAAGCTCAAAAGCATTTTAGAGGTGGATTTCGTTCGCAGCGCAGGGAGCGGGATTTTCAGGAGAGGAACACAAGATTCCAGAACGAAAGGCAACGCACAAAGGAACGAAAGCAATTCAATCCTGAGCCTGCCGCCAAGACTGAGGAACGCGCTCCTCGACCACGGGTTCAGATTGATCCGTCGGTTGCGGCAACCATATTCATCAGCATAGGAAGAAATCGCCGGGTTTTCCCAAGGGATTTGGTCGGTCTTCTGATAAGCGTCGCGGGGCTTGAACGAGACAGAATCGGCGACATACGGGTTCTTGCGAATTATTCTTTTATCCAGCTTTTTTCGGAGGATTCCGAGAAGGTCATAAAAGCGTTGGACGGTTATGATTACCGAGGAAGGAAACTTGCCGTAAGTTATTCAAAGCAGAAAGCGGAAGAAAAATCCGTTTCCGAAGAACATTCGGATTTGTCGGCGGAATCATTGGTTCATGACGAAGCGGAAATCCAGTCGGCAGAGGATGCGGCTGCCTATGCGGCGGCGGAAAAAGCAGCTGCAAATAAAGAGCCGTTTGCTTCTCCGAACATTTCTTCGGAAAATTAATCTTGCGTTGACCGAAAAAGGCTGCCGAATCGATAGGCAGCCTTTTTGATGCGCAAATCATTCGCTGGGGGATTTATGTATTGCATTCAGACAGGAATTTTCGGAGTCAACACTTGGCTTATTCCGTTGGAGAAAAATGGGGTTCTTGTCGTTGACCCTGATTTCAGCGAAGTGACGAACGACGCAGAGCCTTTCATTGAACTCATGGAGGACAAGGGCTTTGTTCCCGTCGGAATATTTTTGACGCACGGGCATTTTGACCACATCGCAGGAACCGGAATCCTTAAAAAGAAATACCCTTTCGCAAAACTTTGCGTGCATAAAAACGATGCCTTGATGATAGGGCGTTCTGCGCTTTCAAGCCAAGGGCGCGTCCTTGATTATATGGGAATCCCTGAGTTCAAGAATGCGCTTGAAAATCTCCCGGATGCGGATATTTTTTCGGAAGATTCGGAAAAACTTTCTTCCGTTTTTGACACGGATTCGCTCATGAATGACGAGAGGTTTTCAAAGAACTTTTCCGGTTCGCCACAAAAATTGAAGGATGCGCTTTCTTCTTGGAAAATAATTTTTACTCCGGGGCATACGGAAGGTTCTGTCTGCATTTATAACGAAAAAGAAAAAAAACTTGTTTCGGGCGACACGATGTTCTATCATTCGTATGGAAGAACGGATTTACCCGGCGGAAGCGATGAAAAAATGCAAAAAAGTCTTAGGCTGATAAAGAAAATCGTTTCAAGGGATGCGCTTGTTTATCCGGGGCATGACAAATCCGGGTTTTTGTTTGGGGAAAACGACCTTCTTTATGAATAGAAAAACTGTTGAAGCTCGAACGGCGAAAACTCAAGTTTTGAGCGGTTTTCCTGATGGAAGAACGAGGAATACACAACGTTTTTTCCCTGAATGAAAATATAGGCGAATCCCGGTTTTGACACTTCGCGGGGAAGGGCAATGCTTCCCGGATTTACCATGTATGCTCCCCGCAAGTTTTCTATCGGAACATGTGTGTGTCCAAAGATAAGCACATCGGCTTTGTCATTTCCGGATTTTTCGATGAGACCCGCCGTAGAATAATATACTCCGTGTTTATGTCCGTGAACCATGACAATTTTTTTCCCTGCCACAGTAATGGCTATTTCATTTGGAATCATGATTGAATAAAAATCTTGCTTTTTAAATATGCTGGATAGATTTTTTTTGGGGTTGAATTTTGCCATGTACTGATACGGGTCGGCGTTTCCTTTCACAAAGCAAATCGTAGGAGGAAGTTTTTCCTTCAACTTATGATTTGAATGTGCATCTTCCAAAATTTCAAGAAGATCTTGAGCGCCGTCGCCTGCGAACATAAGCGCATCACATTCTTTTGCGTGATTTTCGATTATGTGCTGAAGCACGGATTTTGCTCCGTGGCTGTCAGAAACAATAAGGATTTTTGCCTGATTTTTTGATTCAAGAATTTTCAGGTCTTTTTTAGTGGAAAAAATGCCGTCGGCAACTTGCTTCAAACTATTCATAATCTATTCCAGCACAAAATGGTTTATGGAAATCAGTCCAGTGTCGGGGTCGGAATAACGTTCAACCTTTAGATTTCCGCAGATTTTTTTTACGATTTCAAAAAGTTTTGCGTTTTTTTCAACCGGAGCGTCGCAATATGAGATATATCTTACGCTGTTTTCAAGGAGTTCGGGAATTTCCTGCACATAGGATTGGTCTTCTTCCTCAAGGATTCCGTTTATCTCGGCTTTTTGCGCCTTGTCCAAAACAAAATCGGAGGAATCTTCCATTCCGAGAACATTGTCCTGCGGAAACAGCGAAAAAACCGGATACGGCAAGTTTCCGTCCCAGTCATCCTGCATTCTTGCGATTGCTATGTGGGTTCCTTCGGGTGCGCCGAGAAGCACGATTCCCTGAAGTTCCATGTCCTGAAGAATGTCAGTCAGGACGGTGATGTAAACTTTTGAGCCTTTTTTGAAGTCGTCGGGGAAGGTTACCGGATATATAAATCCGTCGTTTTCAGCGGAGCCGAATTTTTGGAAAAGAATGGAGTTCATTGCGGAGGTAAATTCTTGGCCGTTGTAGCCGTAGCCGTATAGTACGCAGATTTTTTTGTTCGTCTGATGCCAAAACTGAGTGCTTTTATCCTGTTGAACAATGTTGTTTTTTGCCGTCGAAAGATTTACAGAGCTGTTTTGCGTTGTTGTACGCCTTTCTCTTTTACAGCCGCTAAAAATCAGTGGAAAAACAATCAAAATAAAAACAAACCTTTTGTTCATGCTCTAATAGTAGCGGATTTTCTTTAAAATAACAATAAATATGGAAGTTTGAAGTATGTTTGCGGTTCAAATAGTGCGACTAAAAACAAATCGTCGAGTTTGCAAGACAAACTCTACGACAGAAGGCATTTAAACCGCTTAAAATAAACCTTCTATATCTATGCGGCAAGTTTTGCCGAGTCTTTGAAGTATGCCTTTGTTTCCCTTGCAGCGACTCCGCTCAATACTATCAGCGAAATGCAGTTCGGAATCGCCATAAGTCCGTTAGTTATGTCCGCTATAGTCCAAACTTGGCTTATCGTGAAGTACGGTCCGATAAAAACAGCCAGTATGTAAATCCATCTGAAAACTTTTACGACGAACATATTTCCGTGAGTCAGATATTCAAGACATTTTTCCGAATAATAGTCCCATCCCAAAATTGTGGTAAACGCAAAAAATATAAGACAAATCATAAGCAGAAACTGAACGGAATGTCCGTCTCCGCCCAGAACCTTTGAAAATGCAGCTGATGTCAACGCAATTCCTTTCAGACCTTCTGCACCCGCCGCTTCAGGTCCTGTGTAGAATGCGATTACAATTGCAAGCCCTGTCATCGTGCATATTATTATCGTGTCTATGAATGTTCCGAGCATTGATATTAAGCCCTGAACGACAGGCTCGTCCGTCTGTGCGGCGGCAGCTGCTATAGGTGCAGAACCTAATCCCGCTTCGTTCGAAAAAATTCCTCGTGCGACACCTTTTTGCATTGAGTCCGTTACCTGTTTGAACGTCCAGCCCAATGCGCCTCCGGCGGCGGCTTGCCAACCGAAAGCGTTCTTGAAAATTGTGGCAAAGGCTAAAGGAATATGGGTTGCGTTCATGATAAGGACGGAAACTCCCAAAAACACGTATATTACAGCCATCGCCGGAACGATTTTTTCTGCTACCCGAGAGATTCTTTTTAGTCCGCCGATTACGACTAAGGCGACACCAATCGTTATGACAATTCCTGCGATTACTACCGCCCATGTGTAGTCGTTCCCGAAAAGTTTGAACGCCACATGCCTGTTCGCAGGGTCGATTGCATTGTTCACTGCGGACGTAATTCCGTTTATTTGGGTAAATGTTCCGATTCCGAACAGCCCCACGCATACTCCGAATATCGAAAATAATATCGCAAGCCATTTCCAGTTCAAACCCGTACGTTCTTTCATTCCTTTTTCGATTGTGTAGAAAGGTCCGCCCAAAACGTGCCCGTCGTCTGCGTGTTCACGGTATTTTAGAGCGAGCATACATTCCGTGTATTTGGTAGCCGTTCCTACCAAAGCCGCAAGCCACATCCAAAAAAGAGCACCCGGTCCTCCGCCCGCTATGGCTGTGGCAACACCCACGATGTTTCCCGTTCCTAATTGTAGCCGAAAGGGCGGTGCATAGTGCCTGAAACGGAGTAACTTCGCCTTTTCCCGAATGTTTCCCGAAAAGAGTTTTGAATCCCAGCGCAAGTTTTGAAAACTGAATGCCACGCAAACGGATTGTAAGCAGAATTCCTGTGGTAAGTATAAGAACGATTGTGGGAAGTCCCCATACAATGTCATCGATTTTGTTAATGATTGTGTCAAACATGAGGCAGATATTAACATGAGAACCTTGTTTTTTCAATAAAAATGTCCGTCAGCACGGAATTTTGAACGGTTCGGAAAATCTGAAAATTTGTATGCGCTATCCAAAAAGCGGTGGTTTTCAGCCATTTTTTTTCGAGGCTTGTGAAAATCCGCTCGTTATTTAAAATTGTTCAGGTGATTCAAAACAAAGCCGTTTTCCCGTTGCAGGATGCGTAAATTCCAGTAGTTTTGCGTGTAGCATCAGGCGTTCGCCTTCGTCGCATTTTCCGTAAAGGCTGTCTCCGATGATTGGTGTTTTTAGTCCGTGGATATCTGCGCTTGCAAGCCTTAGCTGATGCGTTCTTCCTGTATGCGGAACGAATTTTATTCGGCTGACCGTTCTCTTTGCCCCGTTCGGTGCGGTGTATTCTTCTTCGCAAAGTTTTTCGTATTCAGTAAGGGCTTTTTTTCCGTGCAATTCGTCCCAAATCTGATGAGGACGGTTTTCTACATCCAGCCTAAAATAGAGAGTGAGAGTTCCTTTTTGCTCATGGATTTTTCCGTCAAGAAGAGCCGTGTATTCTTTATATACTTTTTTTTCTTCGAATTGTCGGCTCAATTCCTTGTGTGCTTCCTTTGTGAAGGCAAGAACCATAAGTCCCGATGTTTCCATATCGAGCCTGTGAACCGAAGGCTGCGCTATGCAGTCGGGAAAAAGTTTTCTGATTCTGCTTGCGACGGAATCCTGCTTTTCTACGCCGCGACCGGGAACGCTCAAAAGTCCGCTTTGTTTTTCAACGACCACGATGTCGCTGTCTCTGTAAATTATTTTTAGTCCGAGCATCGAAGGAAGGATAAGAGCGCAGCGTTCGTCGCACGGAGCGTATGTTTTTCCTGCGATTTTCGTGGAATTTTTTCCGCCGTAAAAAACTTCGCATAAGCTAAGGACCGTAAAACCAGATTTGAACGCATAATCCAAAAGTTTGGGTGCGGAACAGTCGCCCGTTCCCATTGGCGGAAGTTTTTTCTTGCAGATTTCCGTAAGTTTTCGTATTTTTCCGTCTATGCAATGAAAATTGTAAAGGTCGTAGACTGCGTTCAATGATTTTGAAGTAAGGACGCTTCGTTTTTCTCTAAGGGATTTTTCTTGGTCGCCCATGGATTTGCACTTGGCTTTTTCGATGCGGCGGCTTTCTTTCAGTTCGTTTATTTTGTCCGTCAGCACATGGATTTCTTTGTCGTTTTCAAAAAGCGCGGCGTTTATTTTTTCTTGAGAAACTATGGGCGGCACAAAAAATATTTTTTCTTCCGAAAAATTGTCGGGGATTTCCAGTTTTTTTGAAATTCCCGAAACTGTGCATAGCATCACCGTTTTTCCTTCCGGAGTTTTGCAGATTGCCGCGCCAATCATGACACCTTGCCCGATACGCTCTTTGCTTTGCACGGCGGATTGCACCATCCTGACAGAACCGGACTCCAGTCCTTCGATGATTTTTTTGCACAGAATATAGGCTTCCTGTTCGTCGAACGGAGGAAACATTTTAAAGACCTCGAATTTCTACAGTTCCGTCGGGTTTTGCAATGAACGCAATAGGCTTATTTTTTGTGAAAAAACCCGTTTCCACAACGCCGGGAATTCCGTTTATTTTGTCTTCGAATATTTCGGGGGCAACTGGATTTTCCCAAAGGCAGTCGATAATTTGATTTCCGTTGTCCGTGATTACAGGTCCGCATTTTTTTACGCCTTCACGGAGCGTGATTTTTGCTCCGAATTCTTCAAGCCGCTTTTTTATGGGACAATATGCTTCCGGAATTATTTCGACGGGCAAGGGGAATTTCGTCCCAAGGGTTTTTACGGATTTAGAAGAATCCGCCACGACCACGAATATTTTTGAATTGTATGCGACTATTTTTTCTCTGAGGAGAGCGGCGCCCCCTCCTTTTATGAGATTGTTTTTTTCGTCTATTTCGTCGGCTCCGTCTATCGCAAGGTCAAGCTGTCCGTCTATTTTTCTGTCCCTGAATGAAAAAACTGGTATATCCAAGTCTGCGCAGGCGTTTTCGGTCTGAAAACTTGTCGCCACCGCCTTTATATCTTTTAGGGTTCCGTCCTTTATGTATTCGCTAAGCCTTTTTACGGCGGGAAGAGCAGTTGAGCCTGTCCCCAACCCTATTTTCATTCCGCTTGATATAAGTCCTTTTTTTAAAAGAGTTTCTACGGCTGTCCTTGCGGCAAGCGTTTTTTGTTCGCTTATAGAGATTTCGCTCATCATATCCTTCTTGTATTTATATTCTTCTTAGGTCCGGATTTTTATATTCCCGTCCCGTAAAATGCTTGAATTGGCTGTATGTCTGATATTTCAGCATGGGAAGACCGTTGCAGACTTTGCAGCCCGCTTCGAGTGCGGACTTCATTATGGGAGTCTGTTCGGGAAAATAAATCAGTTCGAAAAGGCTTTCGTGGCCTTTAAACTGGTAGAACCACAGCGGATTGTTTTCCCTTGACGATGTTCCTCGCGAATACTGCCCGACGTCCGTGGTCTGGATTATTATGTCGGAATATTTTTCCAAAGTGGAAATGTTTTCGACTCCGAGCGCGGCGTATGAAAATCCGTAGCGTTCGGCAAGAATTTTCGCCTTTGCGATGGTTCTGTTGAAGACGCAGGCTTTTCCGCCCATCTGTTTTATTGTGTATGCGATGGCGTGGGCTGCTCCGCCTGCTCCGATTATCGACACTTTTTTTCTGCGGAGTTTTGAGACCCCCAGAAATTCGGACAATGCTTTTTGAAATCCGTAAGCGTTCGTGTCGTGGCCTATCCATCGTCCGTTTTTCCTGATGATTGTGTTGCAGGCGTCTATTTCCGCCGTTTTTGCGTCAAGTTCTTCAAGGTTGTACATGATTTCTTTGTTGAACGGAACTGCGATTGCCATTCCGGTTACTCCGACTTGCTCGGCAAACTCCAGGCTTTCGATTATGGACGTTGAATACATTGGAACAAGCACCCTGTCCATGTCTTGCGTTCTGTATCCTACGTTATGCAGAAACTGAATCGAAGTGTTGTTCAGCGGATTTCCGGTGATTGCTGTTATTTCCGTGGACTCGCTAAGGTTTCTGAAATTGTATATATCGGTCAGGGTCATCGGATCGGGCTGGGCGGAACCGCTCAGTTTGTCGAGAGTTTCCCTTGGCGAAGAATATGTCATGTACGAATGAATTTTGTAACTTAGGATTCTTGAAGGAATCCCGAACGGACCTTCAAGATGCAGAATATGGTCGAATTCGGTAAAAGATTCGGCTTCCTTGAAAAGCTTTGTAACATCGGAAAGGTTTCTTGGTGTAAAGACCAGCTTTGGAATTTCATAGCCGGTCTTTCGCATGGATTCGCATTTTTCCCGAATATTTGTGATAGGACCGTCAAATTTGTGGCAGCTTCTGATTATTTTTACCCCGAACGCAAGGGCTGCGTCTTCAAGGCTTGGAATATGAAAATCTTCCTCAAAATCCACGTAGGCAAAGTTTTTTTCGGGATTTCTGTTTGCGAATGCCAACGCCCGTCCAAAAAGAGCCGTCCGTGAAAACTCGCTTGAAGTGAATTGTCCTTTGTCGTTTACCCGCCGGATTGTGAGTATGCATGGAATTTTTATCATCGAAGGAAATTTTCTTACTACAAGTTGCTCTTCTTCCGTAAGAAAATCCACCCTCAGTTCCGCTACGTCTACGAATTTTGCGTAGCGTTCCACCAGTTCGGCGTTTTCCCAAAGAGTGGGGCAGGTAAGTGACAGGCAGATTAAAGGTCTTCCCATGGTCAATGCGCCTGGAATTTTGCCACGGCTTTGTCAACCACGTATAGCGTAAGAAGCGAATTCTTGGGTACGGTGTACGGAAGCGTCACTTCGCCGCCTATGTGGTTGAAGTTCACCAATGTGTATGTTTCGTCGGAAGTTTTTACATCAAGTCTCATTGGAACGGGGTATGGGTAATCGTTTATGGTCGCCTTGAAGATTCCTGTTGTTTCGTCCGAACTTTGCCTGTGCGGAAGAGCGAATTCTATTGCCACCCTTGTGTAGTTTTTCAAGAAGGATTCCGAAAATTCCTGCTGCTTTACCACAGTTCCTTCTTTTTCCGAATAGGAAGCCGTATGTCCTGAAACATCGAATATCAATTTTGAATGGGAGATTGTCTGAAGCACATCGTTTACGGAAGAACCCAAAAGATCGGGTAACCTTGTGCTTTCAAAATTCGGACCTCGGCTGACGACAAGCCTAAGCGTTATCGGTTCTGAAATTACAGTTCCGTCGGGCGGATCCTGCTGAAGTATTGTTCCCGCCTCGCTTGCGTCCGCCTTGTATTCCGGTTTTGCAAGGACAATCAGCGGTTTTGCCGAGCCTGCAAAAAGCGTCTGGAATTTCATTCTGAGTTCATCGTAGTCTGTTCCGATGTAATTTTCCACTTTGTCGACGACTGCGCCGCGGCTTACCACAAGCGAGACCCGGCTGTAGCCTCGAACGATTGAGCCTGCGCTTGGATTTTGGTCAAGAATCGTTCCTTCGTCGCCCAAAATTTCCGAATATCTTAGCGTGATTTTTGGATAAAGTTCTTTGTTCTGCATTTCAATCAGGGCGTCCGTGAGCTGCTTTCCTCGTACTTCGGGAACCATGACTTCCTCATGACCTTTTACGTTCGCAAAAAATATGATAAGGCAGGAAAAGCCCATAAGAATTACGGCGATTAGAACCGTAAGAGCCAACGCTCCCGAGTTTGATTGGACTTTTTCTACGGTTTTATGAATATCCAGCCTGTAAAAATTGATTTTTTTATTGCTACCCATGCGAAGGATATTAGCATTTTTTAATATAATCCGCAATTGAGGAATATGCGGCAAAATCCCAAGGCTAGAAGCCAATCAGCTCAAGACTGTTCCGATGAAATTTCTTGCTCCGTTCATAAAATCCTTGTGTCCCATGGGATTTTTTCCCTGACGTTGAAGTTTTGTGATGAAAAAAAAACCTTTCTTGCACGATACAAGGATTCCTTTTGATTTTTCGAAGCCCACGACTTTTCCGGGAATTTTTAAATTTCCCGTAAAAAGATTTGCGTCCGGGAAGATTGTTTTTGCTTCTTCGTCGGAAACGGGAAAGCCTTCGAGGATTTTTAAAGGAATTCCGTTTTCGACCGTCCATGCCGTGGGTTCCGGATTGTATGCGCGCACAATTGCATCTATTTGAAAAGCGTCTTTGTTCCAGTCGATTTTTGTGTCTTCTTTTTTTATCATTCCGGTATAAGTTGCAACGCCTTCTTGCGCTTTTCCTTCGGGAACTTTTTGTGTTTCGGAAATCTCTTTAAGAAGTTCCGTGATTTTTTCTGCGCCCCAAATCGCTGCGTCGTTCAAAAGCGAGAATGCGGTTTCTTTTTTTGAAAGAAGTATTTTTTCTTGGCAGAGAATATTTCCCTCGTCCATTTTTTGACTTATCTTCTGTATTGAAAAAGCCGTGCAATCTTTCATGTCAAGTATTGCGGCATTTATCGGCGAACAGCCTCTGTATTCGGGAAGCGCAGAAGGGTGAAGATTTATTCCGCCGAATCTGAAAAGCGACATGAATTTCGGTCCGAATATTCGTCCATATGCAAAGCACATAAGAATGTCGGGATTGATTTTCAATATGTCGGCTCTGGCGTATTGATTCAACGCTTCAGGAGAGAAGACAGGAATTCCGAATTCTCTTGCAATGCTTTCCACCGGTGTCGGAACGGGCGTTTTGTGCCGACCTTGTGCGCTCGGCGGATTTGTAAGGACTCCCACAATCTCAAAATTTGGTGTATTCGATATTTTTTTTGAGTTTTCAACAAGATTTTTTAAAGTCAGTGCAGAAGCGTCAGGGCTTCCGGCGTAAAGAACACGTAGCATAAGCCTTGTTATTTTTTTGCCTTTGCGGCTTCTTTTGCGGCGATTTTTGCCTTGATTCGTCTTTCCTTTGCTTCTTTTTCAAGCCTTCGTTTTTCGAGTTTCGCCGCCTTTTTCGCAAATTGTTCTTCGGTCGCCTTTGCGAACTCAGGGTCGCCCCTGTCTATGAAAAGTTTTCCGTTTAAATGGTCGTTTTCATGCTGGATTATCCGAGCCAAAAGTCCGTCCGCCTCAAGCGTGAAAGGCCGTCCGTTTTCGTCCAAAGCCTGAACCGTAACTTTTTTTGGTCTCTGGATTGATTCGTAGACTTGGGGAATGCTGAGGCAGCCTTCCTCGTAGTCGCAAAGTTCGGCGGACGTATATATGATTTGCGGATTTATGAAAACCCGTTTTACATTGTCGTCAGCCATTGCCACAAAGACACGCTTGCTTATTCCAGCCTGCGGACCTGCAAGTCCCACTCCGTCTGCATCTTTCATTGCCTCGAACATTTCTTCAATGAACGCTCTGAAATCATCGTTTATTTCTTCCGCTTTTATAGGTTCGGCGACCTTTCGAAGGATTTCTTCCCCAAGTTTTGTAATTCTCATAAAGACCCCAGTTTTTTAGAACACAAGCTCTGCAAGTCCTACGGCCACCGGAAGTCCAATTATGCAAAAAACACTTGTCGCCATGCAGATGAACGCGGCGTAAGATTCGTCTTTTCCAAAAAGAACCGAAAGTCCGGATATGCCGGTGGCGCTAGGACACAAACTTGCGATGTAAATTACGTAACCCATTGTACGAAAATCCGGGATAAACGCAAGAAGTTTGGTTGCGGCAAAAATAATTGCGAACATCGGGATTGCTGCCACAACGTGTCGAAGCAGCAAAATCTTGGCCAGCCGTTTCGCATAGATTTTTGCTGATTTCCAGTTGAATGTGGCAAAAAGCATTCCACTCAAAATCATTGCGAACGGCGTGTTCATATCGCCGATTATTTTTATCGGTTTTGAAACAGTTTCGGGAAATTTTACAGGAAGGCAGAACAATATCAGCCCTAGGATGACGCTGAGTATATTCGGATTTACGACGATTTTTTTTAGATTTATCGTTCCGGCCATAAGATAATAGCCGAAAGTCCACATGAATATGTTGAAAACCGCAATGTATGAAAGCAGATAAAAAACTCCCTCGCTCCCCAAAACTCCGTGTATCAGTGGGATTCCGATGAAGCCGCAATTAGTAAAAATCACGGAAAGTTTGTCTATGCAGTCCAGCGATTTGTCTTCCGCTTTTTTTGAGCGTGCAAAAACAAGAGCGGTAAAAAGCATTACAAAATGCGCCGCAAGCGAAAAAAGAGCGACTATTCCGAACGCCTTCAGTTTTTGCTCGTCAAAATCCATGTCAAAATGGCTTAGGATAAGCGACGGATTTATGAAAAATAGAAGCATTTTGCTTACGAATTGTTGCTCCGTTTTTCCGAACTTAAATATTTTTGAAACAAAAAAACTTGCGGCGGAAATTATCAGCATCACTGCAAGTTGTTTTATAATCAATAGATACATTCTACAATCTTATGCGAGCGGCTCTTGCATGGGCAGAAAGCCCTTCCGCATCTCCAAGATTTCCTGCAGCTATCGCGGATTTTTTCATTCCCTCGCTGCCTTTTTCCGCCCTTAGCGTCGTAACCGTTTTCAAAAACGCCCGCACGCTCAAACCGCCGGAATAACGGGCAGCGCCGCTTGTAGGAAGGGTGTGGTTCAGTCCCGCCGCATAGTCGCCAAAAACTTCTGCGCTGTAATGCCCGATAAAAAGAGAGCCGTAGTTTCTTACAAGTCCTTGGATTTTTTTTAGTTCATCGCCGTTTTCCATCGCAAGTTCAAGATGTTCGGGCGCTTTCCGATTCGCAAAATCCGCCGCCTGCTCAAGGCTTTCGGCAATTATTATTTGCCCGAAATTTTCAATAGACGCACGGGCTGTTTCTTTTGTCGGAAGATTTTCCAGCTGCTCTTCAATTTGCAGAGCAGTTTTTTCGGCGAGCGTCCTGTCCGTGCAGACAAGAACGGGCTGCGCAAATTCGTCGTGTTCCGCCTGCGCCAAAAGGTCCGCCGCAAGCCATTCCGGGTTTGCCGAAGAATCTGCTATTATGAAAACCTCGGTAGGTCCTGCTATCATGTCGATTCCGACTTTTCCGTAGACCATTTTTTTTGCCGATGCGACAAATTTGTTCCCCGGACCTACAATCACATCCACCGCAGGAATTGATTCTGTTCCGTAAGCGAGCGCCGCAATCGCTTGGCTTCCTCCGCAGGCGTAGACTTTTTTGCAGCCGCAAATGTAAGATGCCGCCATGATTCCTTCGTCGGCGTATGGTTTTCCGCCCACAAAAGGCAGACCTCTTGCTACGTTTTTTTGATTTTTCGATTCCGCAATGTCGTCAGGATGGATTTTAGGCGGCGTGCATATTACAATTTCGTTTACTCCGGCGGCGATTGCAGGCGTTACCGTCATGACCACCGTCGAAACAAGAGGAAATCGCCCTGCAGGAACGTAAACGCCTGCTTTTTCCACGGGAATATTTTTTTGCCCCGTAAACATTCCGGGCGAGATTTCCATTTCAAAGTCGTCGAACGATTCTCTCTGCCTTTTTGCGAATTTCAACGCAAGTTCATGGGAATAGCATATCGCGTCGTATGTGTCGGGATTTTCGGTTTTTAGTTTTTCGGCGGCGGATTTCAAATCGGCTTCGGAAACCAAAAATGTCGCCGGGGAACTTGAATCGAATTTTTGCGCATATTTTTTTAGCGCGGCGTCCCCGTTTTCGATTACATCGTCAATCACTTCCTTGACGATTTTGTTTGCGTCGGAAAAAACTCGTCCGTTAAACCACGAAGATTCAACTTGGTCTGCGTTCAGGATTTTTATCATAGGCACTGACAGTTTAATGTTTTTCCCTTTGTTTTACAATTAATCGAAAACGCAAGTTTTTCCGCCTTTTTTGTGGCTTTGAGTTTTCCGTGCGTGTTACAAGGTTTGCGCCAAAAGACTTGAGATGTTGAACGCATTGTCGCCGATTTTTTCGATTTGGCGAATAAGGTCAATATAAAGCAGTTCTGATTTTACGTCCGCACCGCTTTCAAGCCGTTTTCTTGCAAGTTTTTTCAGTTCCTTCATGAAAAGGTCAATTTGGTCTTCCAACTCCTGCGCCATCGCAAGTTTCGTTTCGTTAAGATGTTTATTTATGTTTATCCGGATGAACTGCAGGAATTGGCGGGCAAGTTCCACGTACGGAACGAGCTGTTCCATGTCTTCGTGAGGAAATTTCATCTTTTTTTCTATACTTCGCTGAAGAAGAAGGGCGGCTGTAAGGCATTCGTCGGTCATCGCCTCAAGGTCTTCCGTGACTTGCACCATTATCGAAAGATTCGAATGCTGTGCCGGAGTAACAGAAAGGTGCTGGCAATTTATTATATATTTTACGATTTGCTCATGCATCTGGTCGCAATAATTTTCCGCTTCCACAAGAGCGTCCATGTGGTTCACTATAAATTTTTTGTCCCTGTTCAGAATTCCAGCCTGCAATCTGTCGAACATTCTTGTCACAACATCCGTCATGTCGGCAATCTCTTTTTCCAGTCGGATTATGTGCATCGCAATGCTTTCTTTTCCGATTGAAACCTGAAAATCAAGATGGTAGTAGCCAAGCGAGCCATTTTGGTCGTCTTTTATAATGAAGTGGGAGAGCCTTATAAGTTGTTTTGAAAGCGGAAGCAGAATCATCGTGTTCAGTGTCTTGAAGATGGTGTGCAGCATTGAAATCTGAATCGCTATGTTTTGGCTTGGGGTTATCCACACGATTAGCCGGATGAATGGCTTAAAAAATATCAGGGCGAGCGTTGTTCCAAAGACGTTGAACATTACGTGAATCAAAGCGGAACGGCGCGCGTTGGCGGTAGAACCGAAACTTGCAAGAATGGCGTCGATTGTAGAACCGATGTTGCTTCCCAATGTCATGGCGCACGCGATTTCCCAGGTAATTATTCCGTTGAACGCCATCGTGATTACAATCGCACTGAACGCCGATGACGAATGCATAAGCGCCGTTATCGCAGTGCCGATAATTACGCCTAAAATTATTGAGAACACGCCCCAGCTTTGCATTTTTGAAATAAATGAAAGCCTTGAAGCGTCAAAACTGAATACATCGGAAAGTCCGCTCAATCCAAGAAAAAGAAGTGCAAAACCCATGACGGCTTCGCCTATGTTCTTTACGTGAAAATCTTTTACGATGGTCAAGAAAAATCCGAGTCCGAATATGGGAATCGCAAATGCTGAAATCTTAAAATTGAATCCGAAAAGAGCGACAATCCATGCCGTGATTGTAGTGCCGATGTTCGCTCCGAAGATTACGCCAACGGACTGCGCAAGGGTAAGAAGTCCTGCGTTGATGAAGGAAATGACCATCACTGTTGTCGCACCCGACGACTGGATAATCATCGTGACCAGAAGCCCCGTGCAGACCCCTATGATCGGATTTCCGGTTATCCTTGCAAGAGCGCGCTGAAGTTTTTCGCCTGCGCTTTTTTGAACGCCGTCGCTCATAAGGTGCATTCCGTAAAGCAGAAATCCGAGGCTTCCAATCAACAACAGAATAGAATTTACGATACTCAAGGTAGGCTAAGTTTACAGAAATAACATTTGTTTTTCAATGGAGATTTTACGCGATGTCCCCGAATCGGAATTGTTCGGTGCGATGTTTTTAGGCGGCATTTTCATCAAAAAAATGAACTTTCCGCCTAAAAATATCGTCAAAGAATCGATAAATGTGCGTGGAAATCCTATTCTTTGTTCCAGTTTCCGCGATTTTGGTAGTACGACCAAAGTCCCACGTTCTTGTAGTCAGTTCCCGCAGAAGATTCCGTGTGTCTGAATTGCATTGAACTGTACAAGGCAGAACCCACTTCCGTTTCGCCGATTGTGGGGTCGGTACAGAACAACATTCTTACAATATACGGAGAATGCATTATGGAATCGGCGTTCGTCTCGAATGCCACTGTGGAAGCGGCAGGTTTTCCCGAGGAATCTTTCAGCAATCTGTATGCGCCGTATTCGTAAGTTCCAAGAAGAATCGAATCTTTTGTGACGGCAAGCGAAATTATGCTTGCGTTTGGTCCGGATGACGAAGCGATTCCCGACGGTTCTGCGGCTTTGTCTCCGTTTGAATTTATTGCGATTGAGTTTATGTATGCGTCAAACTGATTCAGGATTGCGCCTGAAGATACATAATTTCCGTTCGTATCTTTTTTGAATGCCGAAACCGACGGAGAACTTGCAAAATCGCTTACTTTAAAATTCATGAGTTTTTTTGCGTTTCCATAATACACGTATGTAGCTTCGTCGTTTTTGGTTTCGTTTGTGCCGACAGCAATAAAATCCATAAAATGAACAGCTCCGTTTGCATAGTAAGCGGATAGGGTTTTGTACGAAGCTCCGTTTTGCGTCGCCGGCACCATGCTCCCGCTTTTATTGGAAAATTCTCCGTTCAGTTTTATGATTCCGTAGTTTCCGTATGTTGTGTTTCCGTAGTTTTTTTCCTGATTCGGTATTTCATACATTTCGTCCGCGCTGTTGGAACTCACGCTGGGCATTCCTCCGCCGATTCTTATGAATGCTTCTCTGTGGGCATTTTTAGGCGAATTCGTGCAGAAAAGATGAATGCTTGAGTCTTTCATGAAAAGTTTGGGATTCAGACGGGATATATAATCTTTTATCGCTTCATTTATAGAAGTTACTTCTTTCCATCCGGAGTTTATGCCGGAAGAACAAAATAGTTTTATGTCGCCCGGAACGTTTCGGCTGTATGTGTCGTTGTAGACGGGTTTGTACGCAAGCGCATAGACAGAATTTGAATCAGAAGCCAATTTGTATATGAGCCAGCCGTCGAATTTTCCGTTCATGTAATCGTAGTGAAGTTTTTCCGGTGCTGTGTCATCGTGCGTCCAGCTTTTGTTCGCCATGTTTTTTGTGAGTGCCGACGGAGTTCCGTCCTCGCTCACCTGTTTGTAATAGATTCTTCCATTTTGAAGATAAAGCCATTCTTTGCCGGTCGAATCCGTAAATCGGACTATGGAATTCACGAATCCTTTTATGGTGGCTTCCTCAAGCGCGACTTCTTTTCTTATGCTGAAGAAAACCGGATTTGTGCATCCTGCAAAAAAAAGTGTAAGAGCAAAGGCGAATATAATTCGTGCGATTTTTTTGTTTTTTTCAAAAGACATGGTTTGCTCTCCAAATTAAAAGTGGTAGCGGGCGGAAACGGATACCATAAGAAAATTTCCGTAATCGTAATGCACTGAACCGTCAATCATTGACCATTGCGGGACATATACAAAAAGTCCGGTTGTTCCTACGGAAAAACTTTCCGTGATTCTGTAGAATGCGCCGGCTTCGACTTTTGCCACAGGACTTGGAAAATATTTTTTGTTTTGGCAGGTTTCAAATCCTATGCCAAGCGAAAGGGCTACAGGAAATTCGAATTTTCCTATGGAAGGTTGCATCGCGGCTCCCACAGTTATAGGAATCATCACAAGGCTGTTGCTCCCGATAGTCGGATTGTATGCGACAAGAAGTTCCGCTCCAAGTGCGAACCAATTGTTCAGATAGCGAAAATATCCGATTTCAACCGCACCTCCTACATAAAGATAGCCCTCCGCAAGTTTTCGGTTTCCGTCCAATTTGAACGGATTTCCGAAACTTAGCGGGAAATTTCCAAAAAGTCCCAGTTTTATATATTGGTCGCCTTTTCCGTTCGTTTCATATTCGAATGTTGTGTTTTCGTCAGATTCGGGTTCGTCTGCCTGAGCAAACAGCATTGCGGACATGGATGCCAGGATTGCGATTGAAAATAAAAAGCGTTTCATTTTTCCTCGTGATTTTCTATAATGTACCAAGACTATACATTTTTTGGTACATTTTTACAATTATTTTATTTACAACAACAGTGGAATCGGGAAGGTAACAGATGGGCGCAACAATTATTGACGGAAAAGCAATTGCCGCAGAAATCAGGGCCGAGGTGGCAGTCAAAGTAAAGAAACTTAAAGAAAACGGAATAACGCCATGTCTTGCGGTGATACTTGTCGGCGAAAATCCTGCAAGCGTGTCCTATGTCACAGGGAAGCAGAAGGCATTGAGCGAGGTTGGAATGAACGACAGGAGCATCCGTCTTCCTGAAAATACGAATGAAAGCGAACTTCTTGAAATTATCGGAAAGCTTAACGAAGACGATAGCGTTCACGGAATTCTTGTGCAACTTCCGCTCCCTAAGCATATTGACGAGGAAAAAATTATCCTTGCGATAAAGCCCGAAAAAGATGTAGATGGATTTCATCCGATGAATGTAGGAAATCTTGTGATTGGGAAAAAAACATTTCTTCCATGTACGCCGCACGGAATAATCGTTCTGCTTGAAAAGATGGGCATAGAAACCGATGGAAAACATGCGGTTGTACTTGGACGAAGCAATATCGTAGGAAAGCCGGTGAGCCTTCTTCTTGCACGAAAAAACATCAATTGTACGGTAACGATTTGTCACACAGGAACAAAAAACATGAAGGAAATGACAAGGCTGGCGGATATTCTTGTGGTTGCATCCGGAAGGCCGCATACTGTAACAAAGGATATGGTAAAACCCGGCGCAACGGTCATAGATGTCGGGGTAAACAGAATTCCCGACGATTCCAAAAAATCCGGATTCAGGCTTGTGGGCGACTGTGATTTTGACGAAATAAAGGAAATTGCAAGTTTTATAACGCCCGTTCCCGGCGGAGTAGGTCCAATGACGATTTCAATGTTAATCTGCAACACTCTTTTGGCGGCTGAAAACAAAATATCATGAAAGACATTCAAAACGAAAAGGATACAAGAAACATTCCGCTCGAAAAAGTCGGAGTTCGAGGCGTAAAATATCCGGTTTCCGTGCTGGATAAGACAAACGGAAATCAGAACACCACAGCTACGGTCGATTTATATGTAAATCTTCCGCATAGTTTCAAAGGCACTCACATGAGCCGGTTCATACAGATTTTCCATAAATACCATAGCGACATCAGCATGCAACATTTTCTTGAAATGCTCGACGAAATCCGAATGAAACTCGATGCGCATAAATCGTATGGAAAATTGTCTTTTCCGTATTTTGTGGAAAAAAAAGCGCCTGTGAGTGAAAGTGCCGGCATAATCGGATACGTATGTTCCTATGAGGCGACGGTTACCGAAAAAGAAAAGAATTTCTATATCGGAATAGAAGTGCCGGTTACCACGCTTTGTCCGTGCAGCAAAGCAATCAGCGCATACGGAGCTCACAATCAAAGGGGAACTGTAAGGGTAAAACTTCTGTATTCGGATTTTTTTTGGATAGAAGACATAATTTTAGGAATAGAAGCCTGCGCTTCCGGAGCGCTTTATTCTGTCCTAAAGCGGAAAGACGAAAAATTCGTGACCGAACACGCATATGAAAATCCCAGGTTCGTGGAGGATGTGGTAAGGGAGGTCTACTTGTTTTTGCGGAATTTTTCCCTAAAAACGCCGTTCCGATGGTTCAGCGTCGAATGTGAAAACGAGGAATCCATACATTCTCATAATGCGTATGCCTATACCGAGTTCGGAAGGCAAAATTAAACACATTTATAGTAAAAATCCACTGTCAAAACTTTTAATAAGTGCTAGAATAAAGCGTGTCTTTTAGAAGAAAACATTTAATTTCCGCACTTTTATACACTCTTTTATCGTCTGTCTTTTTTATTTCTTGCAATCAGAAAGAAGAAAACAGAATTGTGCTTAACGACAAATTCTACTGGTATGAAACGGATTCTTCCAGCACAATTTGGAATGCCATGACAAGCGCGAGCCGTTACCTCAAACTTAATGACACCAAAAACGGAAATCTTGAAAAACTTGTATCAGGGCGAACCACATATGTGTGGCTGAAGGCGGAATTCACTGTGCCGGATTCCCTTAAAGATATGAATCTTGCCCTTGAGATTCCTTTTGTGCATTTTGCTTCCGAGACATACATAAACGGAATATCCATCGGAAAGGCTGGGCGTTTTCCGCCAAAAGAAACAAGCGCATTTTTTTCTGCCCATTGCTACGACATCGGGCGGGAACTTATAAACCGAGACGGAAACAACACTTTATACATGAAAGTTTTCTGCATGGGAAAAAGCACATTAGGCGGAAAGATTTTCATAGGCGAACCCGAAGATGCAAAAGGATTTTCAAATGTATTGATGTTCTTCCGCTCGACAGTATACATCTTTTTTGAAGGACTTTTGTTCGCCGTCTTTTTGGTATTTCTTATGATGTACCTTGCCAGGCGCAAAAATGCCGAATATTTTTCCTTTGCCATGATGAATTTCTTTACGATTTTCTTTTTGGTGACTTTTTTTTCGGGAATCGTTCCAGTATACGATTTATTAAAACATCTTAAAATTTCTTATACATTGTTCATAAAGATATTCCTGTACATGAATCTATACATAATCGTAAATTTCTTCGTATATTTCATGTTCGATTTTCTTGGACTTCAAGAAAAAAAAGAATTTAAACTTTTGAGGTCTATTCTTCTGTTTGTGGTTTCGCTTGTCACTTTTGTGCTGCCGAACCATGAAGCCTTGCAGAAGATAACTCCGTATGTGCTTGTTTATTGTTCCTTGAATTGTTTTTACGGCATGGCTTGGGTAATCAAAGGATTTTGGAATCCGGAAAAGAAGCACGATTCCATACTGCTTGCGGCAGGACTTTTTCCGCTTACCGTATGCGGAGTGCTGGATTTTGTCGTCCATGTTGTGATACGGTCTGTATATTTTCCGTATTTTACATGGCTCGGATGGTTCTGCGTTATATTGATGTTCATATCTGTTCTTACACACAGGTTCAGCAGAACGTCTATTCAGAACGAATATCTGAACAAAAAACTCAAGGAAGAAGTCAAACTTCAGACGAAAAATCTTACCATAGCCAATGAAAATTTGGCAAAAGAAATAGTTCGGGCGCAGCAGGATTTGGAAATGGCTTCCATAGTCCAGAAAAAATATTTTCCAGAGCCAAAGATGATGTTCCGTGGTTGGGATTTTGCGATAGACTACGAACCGCTTGCAAGCGTTAGCGGAGATTTGTACGACTATTACTATAACGAAGGAAATCTGCATGGATTTGCCCTGTTTGACGTTTCCGGACACGGTCTTTCGGCGAGCCTTATAACAATGCTTGCAAAGAACATAATCGGTTCTTCGTTCGAACGTGGAGAAAAAATACAGGAGACCATTTCCGATACGCTGCTTTCAATAAACGACAAAATCATCAATGAAAAAGGCGACATCGATAACTATCTTACAGGCATTCTTCTGAAATTCAGCAAATTTGATGAAAACGATTGCTGCAATGTCGCAATGGCGAACGCAGGTCATCCGTATCCGATTCTTTTCAGAAAAGAGGACGAGTCTGTCACCGCTTTGAAGCATGATTCTACGCAAAAACAGTACGGAGCAATCGGAATCCAAGGAATAGATGTTTCTTTTCCTGCAATAAATTTTCCGATGGCTCAAGGCGATATCCTTGTCTGTTACACGGACGGACTTTGCGAGGCTGCGGATGCCGCAAAGGAACAGTTCGGATATGAAAGAATCGGAAAAGTCGTTCAGGAAAACAGCCATAAATCCGCCACCGAAATACTTAGGGCTTTGGAAGGCGCTGTGGAGAATTTTTCCGGCGGAACGCCAAGGGATGACGACAGGACAATAATCGTACTGAAAAGGGAAAACTCGAATAATTTTGTCGAGCAACTTGAACAGCTTGAACCGGAAGATGAACTTGAGGAACTTTAGTCATGCATGAAAGCGAAGATGTTTCGGGTTCTCTTTTAAGATTTGCGGAAAAACTCAAGCGATTTGTCGCCGCCGATTCAAAAGACAAAAATATTTCATCCAGTTTTGACGAAGGAAAAATCCTTCAGTTAAAAATCAATGAAAATTTGAACGACAGGATTTCAAGGATTGTCGGGGAATACGCTTCGTTCCGGATTCCCGCCTCAAAATCCATCGAAAATGACGAAGAAAGCCTTGTAAAATGCTATCAGTTGTTCAAATCCGTGCTGGAAATAAACAAATCAATCGGGAACGGGGCGGTTTTTGTAAAAAGCATGGAATTCGAAAGTCCGTTTCTGAAAAAAGAATGTTATGTTTCAAAAAAAGATTTTATATATCTTCAGGCATGGCTGTTTTTTGAAAAAAAAATCAAGGATTTTTTTCCGGTAATTGTGCGAGAGCGCACAGGGAAAGTACGGCTTGATTTTCAGGAGGCGGAAGTCCATCGGTTTTCGGGTGAAGAGCGAGAGATTTTTAGAATCATTGAAGAAAAATTTTACTAAAAACTTTTGTTTTTTCGATAAAATTTTAGTGCAAAAAATAATCTTTGAGTTTTTCGGAGAGTTTTGTTCGGCTTATTAAAAATCGAAAAATATCGATATGAGAGAATAATCAAAAAAAGACGTAAAGATTTATGCGTCGTTTTGTTTTCGTGTTCGCTAGAAATTGTAAATGTTCGCCTAAGTTCCAAGTTCGGTTCAAAATCGCTTCAATAAAACCCGAATTCTTCAATCCGATATATTGAAAATACTTGCGCAAAAAGTTAGCATATGTAAATCAAACTGAAAATTCGATTTTTGCCGTCTGCATAAAGTGCGGAAATCGGCAGAAGAATTTTTATCTAACTATAATTTTAGAGGTGCAGGAATGACAAAACTTGTATTGGTGCGTCACGGCGAAAGCGAGTGGAACAAATTGAATCTTTTTACGGGCTGGACCGATGTGGAACTCAGCGAAAAGGGCAGAGAAGAGGCTAAGAGTGCTGGAAAATTGTTGAAGGCTGAAGGCTATGACTTTGACATTTGCTACACGTCCTATCTGAAAAGGGCAATCCACACGCTTAACGGAATGCTTGAGGAAATGGACAGGGAATGGCTTCCGGTAATAAAGACATGGAAACTTAACGAACGACATTACGGCGACTTGCAGGGAAAAAACAAATCCGAAGCGGCGGAAAAGTTCGGCGAGGACCAGGTAAAAATCTGGAGACGTTCATTTGATGTAAAACCGCCTGTTCTTCCTGACGATGACGAGCGTTCAGCAAAAAAAGCCGCCATGTTCAGGGACGTTGATCCTTCGTTCCTTCCGCAGAACGAGTCGCTTGAAACCACGATTACCCGTGTAATTCCGTATTTTCTTGAGGAAATAAAACCGCAGATGAAGGCGGGAAAGCGTGTCGTAATCGCTGCTCACGGAAATTCGCTAAGGGCCTTGGTCTATTATCTTGACAAAATGACACCGGAGGAAATCCTTGGAGTGAACATTCCAACGGCAACTCCTTTGGTCTACGAGTTTGATGACGATTTTAATGTTGTGAAGCATTACTATCTTGGCGACCAGGATGCGATTGCCGCAAAAATGAACGCAGTCGCAAATCAGGGAAAAAAGAAATAGGATTTTCTTCAATATAAAATCCAAGCGTAGCAAAACCGTCGCTCATTATGTAGCGGCGGTTTTTTTGATATAATGCGGTATGCATAAAAAAAATCGCGCAGGACGAAATCGGACTCTCTGCCTTTCCGATGATGAAATTTTGGACTTGGAAAAAAGGCTTTTGTCTTTGGAATCGCTGAAAGCAGGCGGCGAAATTTTAGATAAAACGCTGAACTCCGGAATTTTAGAGAGCATTGAGTTCGTTCCCGATGAATTCGCAGATTTGATAATCATAGATCCGCCGTACAACTTGAACAAAGATTTTAACGGAAACGTGTTCAGGTCGATGGACGATTCAAGTTATGAGGCTTATGTGGAAACTTGGTTTCCTTCCGTGTGCAAAAAATTAAAAAGCTCAGGCTCGCTTTATATGTGCGGCGACTGGAAATGCACAGCCGTATTGCAGCGAGTGCTTGAAAGGCATCTTTCGGTTCTGAACAGGATTACGTGGCAGCGCGAAAAAGGAAGAGGGGCAAAATCGAACTGGAAAAACGGGATGGAAGACATTTGGTTTGCCGTAAAAAATCCAAACGAGTATTTTTTTGATTTGGATGCCGTAAAGCAAAGGCGGCGGGTAATCGCTCCGTATAAAATTTCCGGAAATCCAAAGGATTGGACGCAAACGGAAGACGGAAAATTCCGTCTTACCTGCCCATCAAATTTTTGGGACGACATAAGCGTTCCTTTTTGGTCAATGCCGGAAAACACAGACCATCCCACCCAAAAAAGCGAAAAACTTTACGCAAAATTGATTTTGGCTTCCTCAAAAAAAGGCGATGTCGTTTTTGATCCGTTTTTGGGAAGCGGAACGGCAAGTGTCGTTGCAAAAAAATTGGGCCGGCATTTTTTTGGAATCGAACAGAACAGGGAATATTGTCTTTGGGCTGAAAAGCGCCTTCTTTTGGCGGAATCCGACAAAGAAATTCAAGGCTACAAAGACGGCGTGTTTTGGGAACGTAATTCTCTTTGTGTCCGGAAAAAATAAAACGTCCGGAGAAACGGGCGTTCCCGTCCGGAATGCGTTCAATTTTCCCGGCGGAATAAACTTACGACATATCAATTCCGGTAAGCTTGTCGGAATAGTCTTTCCACACGTCAGCCGCCTTGTATGTGTCAAGGCTGTCCCTCGGAACATAAATTCTTAGACTTGAAGCGCAATTTGCAAAAACTCCGGCGGATATTTTGGGCGGATTTTCTGCGGGAAGCGTTATTATCGAAAGCGACGAAGTTCCCACAAACGCTTTTTCGGGAATCATTTTGAGGCTTTTGGAAAGATGGAGCGTGTTCAGCGACGAAAAACCTGAAAGATTGTCGAATTCTAAAACGCTTTCCGGGAAGGTTATGCTTGTGGTTGTAGTTTTTGCGGCGACTTCCGAAAATGCCAGTGCGACCACTTTTTCTCCTGTTATGGTGTCAGGTATCACCAAGTTTGGAATTGTAACAATAAAACGCAGGCGGACTCCAAGTTTTTTCCCATCGGAATCAAAATGTTCGTAAACCCGTGCGTTGTTCTTTTTTATTGCGCCCGACGCAGTTTTGAACGAATCCCAACGGCTGTCTGTAAAACTGCACGAGACGGCGCAAAAGAGTGCAAAAAAAATCGCAAACGCAAAAAAATAATTTTTCATTCCGAACCTGCCTGTCATATTCTTATAGGAACGGAAAACGAAACCCCTGCGGTCAGGGTGTTTTCCACAATCCAGTTTCTGTTTTTTTCATCCGAATCTTTGAGCCACGGGTGCGCGGAAAAAACATATTCTGCGTAGGCGGAAATATTTCTTGTAAATGCGTATCGAATCCGCACGGGAACAGATAATCCGTAACTTCGAAGCGTGGTTGCCGTTTGGATTTTGCTTTTGGTTCTTTTTAAAGTCGAACCGGAGAGAGTCGCCGTGTCAATTGTCGTATTTTCTTTAAAATAATGCCAATTGTGAAGCATATTGATTCCCAAACTTGCGGACAGACCAAGCCCTATGTCCCACGATACATTTACTCCGGGGCATACAAGTTGGCTTATAAGCACGTTCGGCTCGGCTGGCGAAAGACCGAACGTTGCGCCTATCACGGAAGAAACCCCAAGCCGCCCGAACCACGCTTCCACAATGTCGATGTTCAGTTTTGCAAGCGGATAATTTTTGTAGCCCGTAAAATTGTAGCCGCCCCCGACGGAATAAGTGGATTGCAGATAAAATTCGGAATCGAATTTTCTTTTAAAAAATAAATCCGATTTTTTTGAATCTTGAGAAAACGCAGGGAGCGTAAAAACAATTATTATGAAAAAAAAAGCGGTTTGTCGGTGTTTCATAAAGATTTCCTAAAACTAAACTGAGAGTTGATTATTGTCAAGATGAGTTTTTAAGTGTCCCGGGCGGTAATGCGCATATTCGGAATGTTTAGGGCTGGAAGCTTAGATATTCCGCATTCAAATAGTAAATGCAACAAGTTGCGTATTAAAATGGGAAAATTTTGATACTAAAAATATACAGTCTTCTTTATAAAAAAGAATCTTACTTAAAAACAAAAATTTTCTCTCCGGCAACAAGATAAACAGTTTGTAACCTTCGTCTATATTTTTTTGAACCTTTTGTTAGTGTGTATAATTTCAGTTTTATTCGTTCGATATATCGTTCATCTAAAAAGAGAAAACTGTCATCAATTATACAAATGGAGGAAATATTTTTACTTTGATTTGCGGCATCAATTATACTGTCTATTTTCATCGGTAAATATTTGTCAAAAAAATGTAATGATGTTGTGTTGCCATTAATTTCCGCATATTTAGTATATGAGTTTAAATCATAAGGACTCGGTTTTATATCATAGTTCATATCTAAAAATAATTTTACAAAATCTAGATTATAGATATTATATTTTACATTATTATATGTTTGTATTTTTCCATTGATAACATAGTCATATGTTTTTATATTTTTGAAATACCATTTTGCCTCAAAAATGTCGTTTTCATCATTTGAAGAATCGCAAATATTAAAATAAAATCTTACAAAATCATCTGCAAGGCATGGAAGCTTTGAATAAGACCATGCACCAAACTCTGAAAAAATAACTCCGTCCGTCAGCTTTGCAAATGCGGCAGCCGCAAATCCGTAAGCAGGCCAAGCACGTCCATGAAAGCTAAAAAAACCGCCTGCGTTCATGATATATGGCATACGCTCTTCAATATTCGAAATCATTTGCTGTTTCCTATCAAACACATAATCCGATGTAATACATTCATCATTTTCGAACGGATAAAAATAAATATGCGTAAGATCGGCAATCATTTTGCCGCAAACCGAAAAGTCATAACCAATCCATATTGTTTCATTTTCTTCAGGTCTCCTAAAAGGCATGCTATCGGGAATTATTTTCTCACGTTCTGTTTTGCTGTTATAAATTCCTGCGGAAACATTAAAATCAATATGTATATCATTCCTTAAAAAAAAGTCTTTTATGTTTTTGTTGAACTCTGCCAACAAATCACCGAATGAAAAATTTATTTCAGTGCATGGGTATACTTCAAAATCGGCACTCATAATTATACTCCCATAAAAACTTTTTTAGATATCTAATAGAATTACTATTTAAAAATACCGAAGCCACAATCGGAAATTGATTTATAACCTGGAATTGAATTGTCTAAGCATAAATATATGTCTTTAATTTTTTTTATTCCATAATGGTGAATATATTTTATTAAGGTATAATAATCTTGAAATCGAATACGGTATTGTCTATACTAGGTAACCTATAAATAGCAATGTCGCTGGTTTCTTTCCTCCGCTATTGTTTTTTGTTGTTCAAACAAAATCATAATACTTCAAAGAAACTAGCGACATTGCTATTTATAGGTTACCTAGTATAGACAATACC
>CAJPOF010000021.1 GCA_905372235.1 uncultured Treponema sp. | reverse complement strand
GAGTAATGTAGTTTGGCATTTTATTCAACTCCTCTGTTGCAAGCAACGAACTAAAGTATATATTCTAAATCCCAGAAATCAATAAATTTGTGTTAATTTTTAAAAATCATGTGTTTTTGCAGGAAAGGCGAAAAGAGGCGACAGTCATGTTAAGATTTGAACTTCCCTTTTTTTATTTTGTTGCGTCCTCTGTAATTTGTAAGACCTTGGGTTAGGGATAGCAGCGGAAAGTGCGGCGAGCCGCAGTTGTAGCGGATAGCCCGACCCGCCGAAGGCGGGGAACCTCCTGAAAAAAAAGAAAAAGCAAGACGAAAATTAAACGGAAAAATCTTTACACGCATATCAATTTCTTTTAGAATCGAAAAACATCTTTAAATTAGGAAGGCTGCCTGCCGGCGGTGACAAAAAAATGGATTTTACGCAAGAAACAATAGACGCTTTGGAAGTCAATGAAGTTGAGATAATGAAAAAAATTGCTGCCGAACTGAATGTCAGAATTCAGCAGGTCAGCGCGGTGATTGGTCTTATAAAAGAAGACTGCACGATTGCATTTATAAGCCGATACAGAAGGGAACAGACCGGAAATCTTGACGAAGTTCAGGTTCGGGACTGCGACCATCTTTTTAAGTCGTACAAAAATCTTGAGGAACGCCGCCTTGAAATCGTAAAGGGTGTTTTTGCGCAGGGAAAACTTTCGGATTCTCTTTATGAGGCGATAATGTCCGCGACGACGTTGACCGCACTTGAAGACCTTTGGGCTCCGTTCAAAAAGAAAAAGAAGACCCGCGGCATGGTTGCAGCTGAAAAGGGGCTAGAACCTCTTGCGGATGCGATGCTCGTGATGGACGATTCTTCTATAGAAAAGGAAGCCGAGAAATATATAAAGACGGACAACGAAGATTCTGCGCTGAACGTGGAATCTGTTTCCGATGCGCTTAACGGCGCAAAAGATATTCTTGCCGAACGAGTTAGCCAGGATTCAAAGAACAGAACCGAAATACATGACCTTTACATGGCTACGGGAAACATAAAAAGCAAAGGAATCGTTCCTGAAGGGCAGACTGAAGAACAGGCGATGAAGACCAGCACATATCAGATGTATTGGGATTATTCCGAGCCTTTGAATCAGGTGAAGCCGCATAGAATTCTTGCGATGAATCGAGCCGAAAGGGAAGGTGCGTTGGATCTTACCATCGACATTGACGTGGATTCCGCTGTTGAACTTCTTACAAAGAAAGCGACCGTCAACAATAAATACCACAAAGAAGCGATAGAGGACGGAGTTGTTCGGCTTCTTTCGCCCGCTGTTGTCCGTGAAATCAGAAGCAACGAGACTGACAATGCGGATGAACACGGAATAGGAATATTCAGCGAAAACCTAAAGAATCTTCTGATGACGCAGCCAATCAAGGGAAGCCGAGTTCTTGGCGTTGACCCGGGCTATCGCAATGGAACTAAATGTGCCGCCCTTGATGAGACGGGAAAATATCTTGGATTTTTCAAGATTTTTCAGGAACAGGATCCGGAAGGTGCGTACAAGGCGATAAACGATGCAATCGACAAATATGACATACAGGTTTTGGCTGTAGGAAACGGAACTGGAAGCCAGGAAGTTCAGGCGATAGTCTCAAAAGTCATAAGCGAAAACTATGCGTCGTCCGATGTAAAGTATACGGTTGTGGACGAATCCGGTGCTTCCGTATATTCTGCAAGTCCTGTTGCTACCGAAGAATTCCCGGACTTGGACGTAATGGTTCGGGGCGCGATTTCAATGGGGCGCAGATTGCAAGACCCTCTTGCGGAACTTGTAAAAATCGACCCTAAGGCTATTGGGGTTGGGCTTTATCAGCACGACGTGAATCAGAAAAAACTTGCCGACCAGTTGGACGAAGTTGTAAGTTCGGTTGTGAACAATGTCGGCGTGAACCTGAACACGGCAAGTTACATGCTTTTGAAGTACGTATCGGGAATCAACACGTCGACCGCAAAGAAAATCGTTGCCTACAGAGATTCAAACGGTAAAATCCAAAGCCGGGAGGATTTGAAAAAAGTTCCGGGGCTTGGACCAAAGGCGTTCGAACAATGTGCGGGCTTTCTTAAAATCGCTGAAAGCGCAGACCCTTTGGACAATACATGGGTTCACCCCGAAAATTATGATGTCGCCCGCGAAGTGCTTCCCGTCATAAGGGCAGGCGGAAAAATTGACAATGCGACTCACAAAATTCTGTGTGAGAAATACAACATCGGTGAGACTACGCTGAACGACATAATAGACGAACTTCAGAAACCTAACCGAGATCCTCGTTCGGGCTATCCTGCTCCGATAATGCAGAAAGGCGTTGTTCAGTTCGAAGATTTGAAAGAAGGAATGAAAGTAACCGGCAAAATCAAGAATGTGGTTGATTTCGGAGCTTTTGTTGACATAGGATTGCACGAGACTGCCCTGATTCACATTTCAGAGTTGAGCGACTCTTTTGTAAGCGACCCGATGGCAGTTGTCAAAGTCGGCGACATATTTGATTTTACAATAATCGGTCTTGACAAGGACAGGAAACGCATAAGTCTTTCTTTGAAAAGCGATGCGGAAAATAGAATCGGAAAGACCGCTCAAGGCAATCCGAAAAACCGTTCTTCGGAAACCGCAAAAAAATCCGACAATGCCGGCGGAAAACGAAAAGTCGTGGTTGTAAAAAAAAGCGGCTATGACAAGACGGAGCGGAACGGCAGGGGAAACGGTGCGAACAGAAATTTTGGAAGCGACGACGGAATGAGTTACAATCCGTTTGCGGCTTTGCTCAAAAAATAGGATTCTTCCATAAAATAATTTTTGGTTTTAATTGCCTTAGCTCTTTTTTAATGATAGCATGATGCGTATTGTTTCTCTTCTTTAGATGATATCAGCCATATAACACACGGAGGTTTATGATGAAAAACTTCGCAAAATCGTTTGTATTGGTTTGTTCGATGCTTTTTCTTGCAAATTGTTCATGGAGACTTCCTGAGTCCTTTGCCATAAAGACGGACGCAAACTACAATTTTTCTGTAGGGTCGGTATCGAAAGATCTTAAGGAATATTTATCCGCAAAAGCAATCGGCGAAAAGATACAAGACTCGTCGACCTCGCCGATAAACATGGAGCTTTATGACTACAAGCCGGATGGTGAGACAACTCCGTATCGTCAGCTCATCGCAGATTTTTGTGTTCAAAAAATGGAGTTTGACCTTTCCAAAATTTTGCCTGCAGACATGGACTTTTCTACGGCTCTTGGAAATTCGTTTGGGAAGCCTGTCGATTCACAGGAAATAAAAATTCCAGATTTGGCGTCCACATTGAATGCGAATCCCTTAAAAATCGATTTGGAAAGATTTGCAAAAGAGATTCCGCAAAAAATCTCTTTTGCTCCGATTTCAGTTCCGATTCCGGATAGAACTGCTGCCATATCTGACGAAATTATTGCTCCTTTTACAATAAACATGGCAATAGCCGATGGCGGTTCTTTCAATTCAATTAAATTTTCCGAAGTTGAGGCGGGGAGCGAATCTAAAAGTTACATTCTTGTTTCTCTTACTCCGCCGGCTTCCGTTCCTGCTGATATGAAGGCAAAGATAGGATGTTCTCTTTATAGAATAAACAGCGACAGTACGAGAACAAAAATCTCATATGCGGTTCCGGTAGCGATTTCAACAACATCAAAGACTGATATAAAACTTCCGCTTGATGGGCAATCCATAGGCAGTTCTTTTGCGCTTGGTTTTGAAGGTTCGATAACTGCATCTGCAGGGGCAGGACCGGCAGACACATACACATATTCTGCAAGTTTGAAATTTGCCGATACAACAACCCTTCACAGCATTACAGAGGCTACGATGAATCTTTCGGATAATCCCGACGGTCCGCTTAACTTTAAGAAGGAAATTCCGTCGTTGGGTTTCCCGATGTTTGTGGAGTGTACTATAGGAGACGGAAACTTTGCTTTTGAGTGCGAACAGCCCAGTGGTTGGTCGGGAATAACATTTACCCCGAATCTTTCGATTTCAGGCGGAATTTCAAAAAGCGACGGCTCGGGAATAACAAATGCGGATTTCACAAATGGTACCGGTTCAGGAACGTACATATTGAACAAAGTCTTGAATCTTTCGGGGCTGGTATACAAGAACACCACTATTTCCATAGACGGAAAAATTGCCGTGGCTCTTAACAACGCAACTGTAATATTCAAAAAGGATGAAATGGTTCTTGAGGTTGTTCCAAAGTGCGAGATAAGCACAATCAATTCCGCCATCGCAAATCTGAAAGATTTTCTCTACGATATTTCCACCGGAGAAAGCAAACTGAAATACACAATAAAATACGACTTGGCATCTTCGGATTCTGCAATCAAACAATATATAAAATACATAAAACTTGACAGCGGTGCCGGAATAACGCTTCCTTATTCGAACACTCTTCCTGTCGGAAACGATATTGGAATCAAATACAATTCGGATTTTCTTTCTATAGGAACAAGTTCATCTCCTTTGCAGACGACTCTCAATGCTTACGGAGAACAGAAAAATGCTGATGGAGTTTCGGATTTTGTGGGCAAACTTGAATTCCTTACTTCCGCAGAAAAGGAGATTGACCCCGGTGTGAATCACAAGGTTGACTTTACGGTGGAAATGATTTTACCGGGAAGAGCGGCGATTCAGGCAAAATACGGAATGGGCGCAGAGTACAACTATTATACGGTTCTTTCTAATGTGCAGTTGGGGGCAACATACAAACTCAATATTGAAAAGCCGGTCGCATCATTTAAATGGATTGAAGCGGGCATAAAAAAATCTGCGGTAGGTTCAAATTTCAAAAAGACGGTGGACACGGGCTTTAGCGTATCGAACATGATGGCTTCCGTTGCGGACGCTGTTGGAACTTCGGATTTTCTTGAGCATATAAAAGTTGAGACGATTCCGATGTACGTTTATTTTGTTGCACCGGGTCTTACTACATTCAACGAGATGGGCTTTAAGTGTTCTGTAATCGCAAAAACCGATGAATTAGGTATTTTGAATGCTGCAGTCTTTATGGGAAACGAAGTAAAAGATCCAGCTGGCAATTTAACCGGCGTTATGCCGCAGGACTTTGAAATGATAAACTCTATTCCTGCTCTCGATTCGGATGAAAATCTCAAGAAAAATTTGGTAACAAAAAAACTTGATGAGACAAAGGCTTCGGCGTATAAAGAAGTAAAGCATTTGCTGAACACGAATAGTTCAGGTACTATAAAAATGCAATACGCTATGAGTATTGGTGGTAGCGGTGATACGTTTGTGCTTAAAAAGGAAATGTTCGACAGCCTTTCGTCTTCTTCTGAAAATCCAAGCACAGGAATAGAACTGCGCTCAAGGATAATTGTTCCGTTGCGGCTAAAGGTTGACACGGACGACGACAAACCCGTCGGAATCAGCGTAATGAAACTTCTGAACAAAGGCATCGAAAAGCCCGATATTTTCGGTCGCACCGAAGCCACGAACATGGATTCTGCAATGAAATTCATAAATGCGATTGAATATGCGGAACTTTCGTACTCGGTGAAGAACGAACTTATTAATTACGACAACCCTTCGACTGCGTTCATGATTTCGCTTGACCCGAAAATAAGCGGAATGAATACTTTTGATTTCCAGATCGGCGAAAGTTCGATAAGGCTTACCCCCGACGACTTGAACAAAATGCTGAAGACATATCCTTTCAAACCGGACCTAAAAATCGTGCTTCCGAAAGGAACTATCCAAGTTCTTGAAGAATCAACTATGGGCATCACCGCGAATATCAAGATAAAGACGAACGGCACGGTTCAGTTTCCGTAATGTTCTGCACCGGAGAGACCGATTTTAGGAGGACCGTATGAAAAAAATCATATTTGCGGCGATTTCGATACTGTTGTTTTCGAACTTTATATTTTCCGAGGAAACTGAAATCCCTCAACTCGAAGCCGGTGAAAATCCTGTTGTAATGGAAGGCGAAAAAACTCTTTATGCGGCGAACGGGGCTGAAGCGGTTGCGTCAAAATTCACCGATGAAGATTTCATGCTTGAGGAAGACCCTGAGTATTATGTGGAGGAAGTGTCCAATTCAAACAAAAACAGAATTGACAATCCGCACAGGATTTTTGAAATGGGGTTTGCGCTTGATGTCAGTGCTTCCAACAACATTTTTGGATTGAACGAAATTTTCGTAAAAACTTTTATATTGGATCTTAAAAAAATTGCGGATAAAACCCCGTCCTATGGTTTTGCGTTTAAGCCTGTAGTTTCGCTTTCTTCCTTCATGAACTTGAACTTGTTCAACGGTTTGCATTTGGGTTTTGAAAGCGGACTTGAAGTAAACGGCAGTTTCGGAATCGGAAAATCCATGTTCGACTTCTTGGGATACGGAAACTCATTGGGTGCGTTGATTGCCGTAGATGCGAATGCCTATGCGGATGTGTTTACGCATGTTGACATAAAAGTCGGATTGAACTTTTTGGATGGGTATCATCTTGAGGTTCAGCCCGCAATTTTTCTTCCTTTGGCACACGTGAACACGGAAAGCGCAAAGGCTTCGCTTCAAAACACGGCGGACGGAAAAATCGCTATGACCGCGGAAGGGCAGTTCGGACTTTATACGTTTACAGACTTGCAGAAAATAATCGAGCAGAAAAACATGGAAGACATAGCTTCGAGCCTGAATTCGGGCTGGGGATTTGATATTGCTTCCAGCGTGGACAAAGAGGTTATCGACAAACTTGTCGTTCAGGCGTATTCAAGAATCCCGATTGTTCCGGGGAAACTGAACCATAAAGCCACCCTAAAAGCTTCTGTTTCGGGAAAATTCGACGGTGTACAGCGTTTGATAGAAAGTGCCGGCGGAGAAGCACCGGTCGGTTTCACGTCGGAATCGACCTTCAGCTATTCTCAGGAAACCTACAATTTGAGCAGACCGTTCCGTATCGGCGGACGAGCCTCGTATCAGCCGTTTGGGGATTGGGTCACTTTTGGAGCGCAGTTGGGGCTGGGGGTAAAAGAACCGTACTCCGGCACGGCAAAAGCATACGCAGAATACGAAGTATCCGCACGGGTCGGAATTGTTTCTCCGAAGATTGGCGAAATTATCGGATTTAGATTTTCGCACGGTTATTTGAGTGAAATATTCCATAACCAGATTACGTTCCTTTTTAATTTCCGTGCATTTGAACTGAATCTTGGAGTTTCGTTCAAAGGTTCGGATTTCCCGTCAAGTTTTGCGCTGCACGGACTAGGTGCGTTCATCTACATGGCGTTCGGCTGGTAGAAACCGAAAAAATCCGAAAAGAAAATAGACTTTCAGAAAATTGCAGATAATTTAAAATTATGCCCGACATTTATATGCCGGGCGTTTTGTTTTAACGGCAGGGAATAAGTTTAAGAATTGGGCTGTTGCCTGCAATTTACTTTAATGCAGCAATTCGTCATTTTTTCTTATAGATTTTATCAAAATCCGAGAATTACCCCTTGTTTCTAAATTCGGTCTCCGTGCGAAGCTTTCGTTTCTTATTGAGAATTTTCTATTAAAGTTGTAAAATATTTCTCAATAACGTCAGGTCATTTTTAGAGGAAGAGTATGTTTAAGATTCTTGAAAAAAGAAAGCTGTCAGAAGCGTCCGACACATGGTACATGAAAATCGCCGCTCCGGAAATCGCAAAAAATCGAAAGGCGGGGCAATTTATAATCCTTCAGATTGACGAGGATTTTGGCGAACGCATTCCTCTTACAATTGCAGACGCAAACGCAGATGAGGGCTGGATTGCCCTTGCTTTTCAGGCGGTCGGTGCGACTTCCTATAAACTTTCTCAGAAAAATGTTGGGGACGAACTTCCAGCCCTGCTTGGTCCTCTTGGAAATCCTTCGATAATCGAAAAAAAAGCCGGACCGGTCGTTGTTGTCGGTGGCGGCTTTGGCGTCGCTCCGTGCTATCCTATCGTCCAGGCGCACAAGGCAATCGGGAACAAAGTGATTGTCGTTATAGCCGCGCGAACAAAAGACCTTTTGATTTATGTTGACGAAATGAAAGCCGTCGCGGACGAAGTTATAATAATGACCGATGACGGTTCTGCCGGTCGCAAAGGTGTTTCGACCGTTCCTCTAAAAGAAATGTGTGAATCCCAAAATCCGCCTGCCGAAGTGATTGCCATCGGACCTCCGATAATGATGAAATTCTGCGCCCTTACAACAAAACCGTACAATGTTCCCACCACGGTTTCCCTGAACACGATTATGATTGACGGAACGGGAATGTGCGGAGGTTGCCGGGTTACAATTGGCGATGAAATGAAATTCGTCTGCGTGGACGGCCCTGAATTCGATGCTCACAAAGTGGACTGGGACAATATGATGATGCGCATGAAATCTTTCAAGCAAAGGGAAACGGAAGATTTCCATAAATGCAAATTGGATTCACTGTAACGACTTTGTAAACAACCCTAAAAATTGCATATTTTATTCGACAAGGAACGGATATGACACATAAAACGCTCGAAGAACTAAATAAAATCGCTGAAAACGAACTTGAGAAAATCCATAATTTTGAAAAATTGGGCAACAAGGAACGAATGGCGATTCCTCAGCAGGAAATGCCAAGCCGTGAGCCAAAAGCGCGGGCAAAACAGATGGATGAGGTTGCGCTCGGCTATACGGCGACGCAGGCAATCGTGGAAGCGAACCGTTGTCTTCAGTGCAAAAACAAGCCGTGCATAAAAGGCTGTCCTGTCGGAGTTCAGATTCCTGAATTCATTTTGGAAATTGCGAACGGCGAATTCAAAAAAGCGGTTGACATAATAAAGGAAACTTCGCTTCTGCCTGCGATTTGCGGTCGAGTTTGTCCGCAGGAAAAACAGTGTCAGGGAGTCTGCACCGTCGGAAAAGTGTTCAAATCCGCCGAGAAAGCGGTATCGATTGGTCGCTTGGAACGATTTGTGGCTGATTGGGAACGGGAAAATAATTTGGTAACGATGCCCGAACTTTCTCCGAAGACCGGGAAAAAAGTTGCTGTAGTCGGAGCTGGTCCTGCCGGACTTACGGTGGCTGCGGATTGTGCGCGCGCCGGTCATGACGTTACAATTTTTGAGGCGTTTCATAAAGCGGGCGGCGTAATGATGTACGGAATCCCTGAATTCCGCCTTCCAAAATCAATCGTCCAAACGGAAATCGACAATCTGAAAAAAATGGGCGTACATTTTGAACTGAATTTTCTTGTCGGACGCACAGGAACTTTGGACCAGCTTCTTGAGGAAAAAGGATTTGATGCCGCTTTCATCGGAACTGGAGCGGGGCTTCCGAAGTTCATGAAAATTCCCGGCGAAAATCTTATCGGCGTGTTCAGTGCGAACGAGTATCTGACTCGTGCGAACCTTATGAAAGGTTATGACAAAGCCAGGGCGGCGACTCCGATATACGATGCAAAGCACGTTGTCGTATGTGGGGCAGGAAACGTAGCGATGGATGCGGCAAGAATGGCGTTCCGTTTGGGGGCTGAAAAAGTAGACATTGTTTATCGCCGAACAAGAAACGAAATGCCTGCAAGAATTGAAGAAATCGCTCATGCCGAAGAAGAAGGCGTGAATTTCCGTTTTCTTGAAAGTCCGGTGGAAGTTCTTGGTACGGAAGACGGTCGTGTAAGAGGCGTAAAAGTCATCAGTTTTGAGCTGGGAGAACCGGACGCATCCGGTAGGCGTTCGCCTATAGTAATTCCCGGAAGTGAACATGAAATCGAATGTGATTCCATGATTGTGGCTCTCGGGAACGGCTCGAATCCGCTTTTGGTGAAGACGACGCCTGGTCTGAATCAGGACGCAAAAGGTCATATCACTGTGAACGAAACGCAAGCTACCAGCAAAGTAAAGGTTTGGGCAGGCGGCGACATTGTTCTTGGCGCGGCAACGGTAATTCTTGCAATGGGCGAAGGACGGGAAGCAGCTGCAGGAATCAATGCGTATTTAGCGGGACAATAAGTGCGGAGTGCTAAGGCTTACGGCTTTTTTTTCCGATAAGAACATATGGCCAAGACACGTAAAAGCAACAAGAAAAAAAGCGGATTCCTTTTGGTATGTTTTTGGGTTCTTGTTCTGATTCTGATTATTGCCGTTTTTTTTGTAAAACGAAATGAAATAAAGAAAAATCTTCAGGATACCGATTTTATCGCCCGGATTTCGGGAAAAACTCCCTCGACCGTTGTCGAAAAAGAAAAAAATGAAACAAAATCGCCGTCTGTTCAGGAATCGATAAACATCGATGTTTTGGAAGCCACCGGAACAGAGGCGAACAATAAAAAAACTTCGGAAACGGAAAATCCGAAAGTCACGGAAAATAAAAACGTAAAAACTCCCGAGGAAAAAAACGAAAAGCCTGTCGAACCAGTCGTTCCGAAAGAAAAAACAAACACTTCCGCAAAAGAAAAAAAACAACCTGAAAAAATAATCGTTCCTAAAAAAACGGAGGTTACGCTTTATTTTATCGGAATAAATTCGGACGGAAGTGTAACCAGAAAGGTATCTAAGCGAAGCCTTTCAAAATCAGATTCGCCTCTGACGGATTCTATAAACGCTTTGCTTGCAGGTCCGACAGCGGACGAACTGTCAAAGGACATGATAACGCTTATTCCAAGCGGCACAAAACTTTTGGGAGCTTCCGTGAAAAATGGAATTGCAACATTGAATTTCAATGAAAATTTTCAGTTCAATTCGGTGGGCGTGGAAGGTTATATTGCGCAGCTCATGCAGATTGTCTACACTGCGACGGAATTTTCAACAGTCCGAAATGTTCAGTTTTTGATTGAGGGCGAAAAGCGGGATTATCTTGGAAGCGAAGGGCAATGGATTGGCTCTCCGCTTGCTCGAAGTTCGTTTTAGTCTGAATAAGCCTTCACGATATTGCCGAAATACCGCTCGTTTTTTCTGTAAATTTCTTCAAATACCGTCATGGTAAAAAAATCGTAGCCGTTTTCTTTTTTTGTGATGATTCTTATGTTTCTAGTTAAATTCAATGTCGCCGGCTGATAAACTAACGCCATCACTGAGCAGCGGGAAGTTTCGGAAAACTCATTCCGAATGTATTTTGCGTAGTTTTCTATGCGAATGTTTTTCCAGTCCAAATAAGAAATTGAATTTGAAAGAAGAAGCTGACGCAAAATGAACGGCGAAATTGCCGGCGAAGATCCGGAGCGGATTTCGGAATTTTCGGGAACAGTGCCGATGGAAATCAATGCCGCTTCTCCCAAAAGCCAAAGATTTTCCATGGATTGATTCCAGTTTGCGTCCAATACGATGGATTTTCCGCCTTCAATCGAATAAGTTTTGTTTTCTGCCTTTTTGTTCAGCTTTAGCGTGTGCTTTTTGTCGGAATATTTTTCTGGAAATCCTTTAAAAGAATCAAATGACGTGTCGGCGGTGGAAGATATTTTTCCTGCCGTAACCACAAAAAACTGCGGGTCAGCCGCATTCGATTCTATCAGTTTTATGTTGAAAATCGGAACTAAAAAATCGTATATCACGGTAACGTCGCCGCCAAACTGCGGAAAATCCTCGTTGATTCGGATTCCGGCATGAAGAAAATCAACGCCGTCGATTGCATTTTTGTTCGGCTCGATTTTGCCCGCCTTTTTCCGTCGGGAAGAAAGTTCGTAAATCATGTCGTGCATATAATTTACGATTTCCGTGTCGTCAGGTCCGATAAGAGAGGCAATCCGCTCTCCTGTAAGTTCTAGATTTTCTGCCTTGGGATTGAGTGTGAAAAAAATCTTGATTTCCTTTTCCGGAACAGATTTTTTCAAGTCGCGGGGCGCAAAATATCTGACTTCATACGTTGAGTCATCGTAAGTCAAAAAACCGATGTACGACTCCCGCTTGAATGTCTTGTCCTGATAGTAAACATATTCGCCTGAAATGTCTTTTACGTAAGGCTCAAAACCCGGAATCGAAAATGCGGGCGCAAGAGAAAAAAGCAACGCAAAAACGGTAAAAATCTTTTTCATGAGAATCACTTATCCAATTCGGCAAGGGCGGACAGAACGATTTTTGCGATTTTTTCGCTTGCATTTTCCAGCGGAATCAATTCTGCGTCCTTTTCGTTTCTGAGTTTGACTTCCACGTTTGGAAGATTTTTTTCACCGACAACCACCCGTACAGGATATCCGATGAGGTCTGCATCCATGAATTTTACTCCGGGGCGTTCGTTTCTGTCGTCCAGAAGAACTTCGATACCCGCATCCGTCAATTGGTTGTAAAGGCTGTCGGCGGCTTCTTTCATTTTGCCCTCATATTTTACGGGAACAATCGCCACGTGGAACGGAGCGACTGACATAGGCCAAATTATTCCGTTGTCGTCGTGATACGCTTCGATTATGCTCGCCAAAGTTCTGTCAAGTCCGATTCCGTAGCAGCCCATCAACGGAGTTACAGGTTTTGCGTTCTGGTCAAGATAGGTTACATTCATGGATTTTGTGTATTTTGTTCCCAACTTGAATATGTGACCGAGTTCGTTGCCTTTTTTCATGTAAAAAGTTCCGTCGCAATCGGGGCAAGGGTCTCCTTCCTTGCAAGTGCGGACATCGGCAGTCATAAACGGAGTGTAGTCACGTCCGGGTTCTATATGCCTAAGATGGAATCCGTCCTCGCCTGAACCGCCAATGCAGTCGTGCATAGAAAGCGTTGATTCGTCCGCAAGAATAGGAATCTTTATTCCGATTGGACCGACAAATCCATGCGGTGCGCCCGAATATTTTAGCACATCCGCATCGCCTGCAAGTTCTGCTCCGGACGCTTTGAGAACGGAAGCCAATTTCGTTTCATTTACGTCAAGGTCGCCTCGGATAAGCACGCAGAAAAATGTCTCAGGATAATAGGACTGCCCGCCTTCCGTTACCGTTTTTGCGTTCTTATATTCTTCGGTTGACGAAAGGTCGATTCCGCAATTGTAGACTTTGTAAATCAATGCCTTCAGAAAAGTCGTGGATTTTTCGCCGAAAAACTTTTCCATGTCTTCTATAGAGAATACATTCGGTGTTGCGACTTTTTCGATTGGAAGTCCGGTTTTTTCTTGGGATTTCCCGCTGGAATCCAAAGCGGTCTCATTTTTGCACGCCGCTTTTTCAACGTTGGCGGCATATCCGCAATTCGGGCAAAGCAAAAGCGTGTCGTCTCCAACCTCGCTTTCAACCATAAATTCTTCAGAACCGGAACCGCCCATAGCTCCGGTGTCCGCCTTCACCGAAATTGTCTTTAGCCCAAGACGTTTATAGATTCGTCTGTAAGCGGCGGCGATATTTTCGTAAGATGCGTCCAAATCCGCCTGATCCTTGTCAAAGGAATACGCATCCATCATCGTAAATTCCCTGCCTCGCATGACCCCATAACGCGGTCGGATTTCGTCTCTGTACTTAGTGTTTATTTGGTATACGGTGAACGGCAGCTGCTTGTAGGAAGAAAGTCCCTCGCGGATAAGAGCGGTAAAAGCTTCTTCGGCGGTGGGCGAAACAACCATGTCCTGCCCCTGCCTGTTCTGCGGTTTAAGCATTTCTTCGCCCATCTTGTCCCAGCGTCCGGATTCTTTCCAAAGTTCCCCGGGCTGAATTACAGTGGGTTTCATTTCCATAAGCCCTGCGCCATCAAGTTCTTCCCTGATAATGGATTCAAGTTTTCTAAATGAGCGGAAGCCCAGCGGCATATAAGCATAAAGTCCGTTACCGAGTTTTCTAAGCATTCCGCTTCGCATCATAAGCTGATGGCTGGAAATTACTGCGTCGTTCGGAGCGTCGCGCAATGTGGAAATAATAAATTTTGAAGCTTTCATAGGGACGTATTATATTCCATAACAAGTCGAAAATTCAAGGATAGTTTTATTTTAAATAAATACACTCTTCAATTCGGTGTTTTTTATATTCATTTGGGCGTTGCAGTAAGGGCATTCAGCCCTTACTGCCGGCGAACTACAGGCTACACTTTCGTTTCGGTATTTTTGCACGGAAATTACCGTGCAAAAATGTACGGCATGCCCCTTCCGTATGCCTAACGCATTTATATTGGTAGGTTGAATGTCGAGTTTTCTATTTTTTATAAATATCGCACGCAAGTTATCAAAGAAATTAAAAATTAGGGATAAACTGGGATTCCAAAGGACGGCGGACGGGAAACTGGTTGTGTGTTTCTCGTCCGCCGTCTTCCCTTGGAGATAAATAAACTTAGAGTTTATAAAACAAACTCTAAACTAAACCTAGTAGTTGGTACGGATAAAAATAGCCTTCCCTCTTGCACTTTCTTCGCCGTCAGCACCGTATTTCGGATGGTATTTTCCGGCAGGAAAATCCAACAACGCAGACTTGTTACATTGGATTGCGACTTTTACATAATCCGCTACGGCGGTCTTTACGGCGTCGGCGGTGACGGTTATAAGAGATCCGATAAGTCCACCTGCCCTCACCTTGGATTGAGTGCTGCAAACTACGGAAGCGTCTCTGACAAACAGAATTTCGTTAGTCTTTGCGGATCTGAAAATATACTGAAGTTCAATCTGAATGTTCGAGCCTAAATAAGACTTCGTCCAAGAATTTATTACCGTAAACACGCATACGTCGGCTCCGAAAAGCTGATTGAATTTCTTCAAATCGGCTTCAAGAAATCTTTCCGCATCGTATGCGCTTTCTCTCTGGAATACGGAATAACAGGCAGCCGGCGGAAGAACGTAATATCCGCATTCTGCAAGCGGTACATTCATCGTGGTGTAAAAATAGTCTTTCGCCTCAACATTGTCGGAATTGTTTATCGGGGGCATTATAAGCAAAACCTCCGGCTTTTCGTCGTATATGCTAGCGAAAGCGTCCATCTTTTTCATTGTGGCGCAGGAAACCAACATCAATGCAGCGGAAACCAATAGAAGTGTAAAAACAGATTTTTTCATTACTTAACCCTCTTTAAAATCGAACCTACAAAAACTTTTGATTCGGGATAAAGTTCCAGCTCTTTTGCGAGCATTGCTTTTCCTTCGGCAGTTTTTCCATTCTGAATCAAAAGATAACCGTAGTCGGCATAAATTCCCGGAGGAACGACACCTCTGGTTTCTTTTTGAGTTGAGATGATTTTTTCATAAGTTTTCACCAAGTCATCAAATGTTTTTTTATCATTAGTTTTCACATAATGATAATAGTCTTCCTGATAGTCGTACCAAGAATAAAGTTTTGTCGATGCACAAGACGATAGCAACATCGCGAGCAACATCGCAGCAAATGTCGCACCGCTCTTCCTACTTCTCTTCATAAGAAACTCCTTTTAGTTGTCTTTTATTTTTCTTGAATTATATATTTTTCAAGGTGAGCCGAATCGATTGGGGCTCCGGAAACGGTAACCATGGAATATTCGTCAGCCACGGAATTTCCGCCCATCGCTATAATTTTGACTTCGGAAACTTTTGTTCCGGGCAGTTCTATCATAATTCCCGTTTGCGGATTTTTGACTTTCTTTCCGCGTTCATAGACTGCAAGCACTTTTCCGACGGAAAGATTCTGCCTTGCGCCGCCTGCGATTATCACGGAATCCTTGTCATACGAAAGGAAAAATGATCTCCAAGGTCTGTCAAAACAAGTTTTTTCTATATTCTCAACCAATTTTTCGATTGCGGCGGAAATCGCCTTGTCCGAAAGGGTCGCATCATATCCCTGAACGGAACCCATTCCGAGAGCCGTAAAAGATGAAGATTCGGCTTCGCCTTTTCCCTCTTCGGAATAAATAATCTGACCGGAATACACATCCACAAGACGAACATTCACTCCAGCCTGCACCGCCTGAGTTTTTGAACGGGTCATAAAACCGACGGAACCGGTAACTTTGCGTCCGAATTCCGTTACGGAACCGATTATAAGATAGTCGGCGGAAGTTCCGCTTATACCTGATTTTGATTTGTCGAGTTCTGCTTGGAGTTTATCGGCATCTGCGCTTTCAAGCAGAATGAACTTTCCGCTTGCCGCAAGTTTTGCCGACAAAATATCCAAAGCCTGCTTTCCGACAGGATCGTTTTCCTTGTCGTAGAATGCGCCTTTTGCATATTCGGTTTCATTGGAAAAACGCGCGATTGCTACAGTCCTCTTCAATCCCATGAATTGCTGAGGCTCTGCATTTTCATTCAATGTTCCTTCTACTTTGGAAACCGTAGTTGTAGTCTTACAACCGAAGAAAACAACGGATACAACCAAAGTAAGCGCAACAAACAATGACTTTTTCATAGTATTCCTCTCTTTCATAATTTTCGATTGGACAGAAAATTAAAGTTTGACCAAAATTATGAATTTTCTGATTATTCTACAGACGGGAAAAAAGATTGTCAATAAAATCATTGGGCGGACATATTTAGGCAGCGTTCATTTTATAATGCTTCGTATGTCCGCCGTCCGCCATGTATAAAAATAATTTATTTATTGTACGCTTTCCAGGTGGTTTCGACCAATGTGTCTACGTCGCTGTATTTTGGAGTCCAGTCCAGAAGTTCCTTTGCCAATTTGCTTGTGGCATAAAGGCTTGCCGGATCGCCCGGGCGGCGAGGGGCTTCCTCCGCCGGAATCGGTTTTCCGGTGATTTTTCTGGCAGCGTCTATGATTTCTTTTACAGTTGTTCCTTTTTCTGTTCCAAGGTTCAGTTTTAGGCTCTTATTATTTTTTTCTATATATTCAAGAGCTTTTACATGGGCAATTGCAAGGTCTGTAACGTGGACGTAATCCCTTATGCAGGTTCCGTCCCTTGTGTCATAGTCCGTGCCGAAAATTTTCAGGGAACGCTGACCGAGGGCGGCTTCCATAACTCTTGGAAGAAGATTTTCAGGTTTCTGCTCAAGCCCACAGACAATTCCTTCGGGGTCGTAGCCCGCCGCATTGAAATATCTGAGTGCCGCAAATTTCAGGTCTCTTATTTTATCGTACCAGTCCATGAATTCTTCGATTTTCAGTTTTGTGAATCCGTAGTAATTTATCGGTTTTTGCGGATGCTTTTCGTCCATCGGCAAATATTCGGGTTCGCCAAAGGTCGCTGCGCTCGAGCTGAAAATCATGATTTTGCAGTTGTGCTTTACGGCGGCGTTCATTATGTTGAGAGTGCCGGTTATGTTGTTCACTGAATATTTTTCAGGATTGATCATACTTTCGCCCGCCGCTTTGAATGCCGCAAGATGAACGAAAGCGTCGAATCCTCTGGAAAATGCCGAATCAAGGTCTTCCTGAATTAGAATGTTTCCGTACAAAAAATCATTTTCAGGGAAAAGATTTTTTCGCAATCCGCTTGAAAGATTGTCAAAGACCGTAACTTTGTTGCCGCTCTTCATAAGTTCTTTGACAACATGACTTCCTATATAGCCTGCTCCGCCAATCACCAAAACATTCATGAAAACCTCCCATAAAACGCTTTCATTTTATCCCAAAATGAACCAAAGCACAATTCAAAGAAAAATGTTCCGTGTTCAAAAAAATTATTTTGCGTTTAGCCGATTTGTACGGAATCAAGGAAGGTCGGAACGGAATTTACTGTTTATATACGCTTATATATAGAAAAAAAAGGCGTACTAGCGGGGCAGCGTCGATAGTTAACAACCCGAGTATTCTAGCCCATGGTACGCCTTTTTGCATATCACAACTAAAAAAGATGAACAAAAGCGGTTGAATTAAAATCAACTGCCATAAGAGGCAAAGAGCCTGCCATCGTCTTATACTTGGTTTCTTCCTTTGCTCACCATAGAATGTAGTTTACAGCAAAAAAAATATTTAATCTATAGATAAAAGTTTCTGAAAAATATCGACTTTCTTAAAAATATCCGCAAAATCTGCATCGGAGATAAAAAAAAATCTGGGTCTGATTTTGTCAGATCCAGATTTTAACTCTCTCGATTTTGGAAAAACTCCCTCCGTCATCTCTCCAAAACTTTCTCGATGTCCTTAATACAACATTCGAATCACTCTATGTGCGAATTATAGCAAACGAATCTTAACGTTTTCTAAAATTTCAGTGAAAATCGTTCGTGAATTCGATTTTTTGTTTTTATTAACATAATTCGTTTTAAACGCTATATTTATTTTCGTTCTTGCGTGATTCGTCGATTTTAAAACGGCGGATTTTTGTATTTTTCGGCAAAATGAAAAATTCGCAAGAATGTGTTCAAAATCAGGCTTCAAATAAAAGCGTTATTTTGTTTTGGGGAGACACAATGGCTGTAAAAGTTTTTATCGATGGAAGCGAAGGTACGACGGGTCTAAAAATTTTTGAAAGATTCAGGAATCGTAGCGACATCGAGCTTCTAAAAATTGCGGAAGAAAAGCGCAAAAATCCTAATGAGCGGGAAAAACTCATAAACGAGTCGGACTTTACGTTTCTTTGCCTTCCAGATTCAGCCGCAATCGAAAGCGCAAGTCTTTGCTCAAATCCGAAAACCGTTCTTATAGACGCATCTACGGCACACAGGACAAATCCCGAATGGGCTTACGGCTTTCCCGAGTTGGATTTTTCGTTCAGAGAAAAAATTGCCGCCTCGAACAAAATTGCCGTTCCCGGTTGCTATGCGTCGGGCTTTGTGGCGCTCGCATATCCTTTGGTGAAACATGGAATTCTTCCAAGGGACTATCCGATTTCAATTCATGCGGTGAGCGGGTATTCCGGCGCAGGAAAAAAAGCGATAGAAATGTACGAAAATCCGGAGAGAAGCGCAGAACTTTCGTCTCCAAGGCTTTATGCGCTCGGTCAGGAGCATAAACATCTTCCGGAAATGACAAAAATTCCAGGGCTTGACCGGAAACCGGCGTTCAATCCGTATGTGTGCGACTATTTTCAGGGAATGACGGTTACGGTTGCTCTTCATGCTGACCTTTTGAACGGGAAACCTTCGCTAAAAACTGTTTGGGAAAAATTAAAAGAACACTACGACGGCGCGACATTCATTAAAGTTGAAGATTTTTTTGAAGACGGCGGAACTCCAGTTCAGTTCATTTCGGCAAATTCCTTGGCGGAAACCAACGAAATGCGGATTTTTGTGTACGGAAATGACGAAAGAATCGTGCTTACAAGCCAGTTCGATAATTTGGGAAAAGGTGCGTCGGGGGCAGCGGTGCAATGCATGAATATACGCATGGGAATCGAAGAATGGAAAGGTTTAAAATGAAAGTCAGACGCAATTTTTTTATTCCGGCGGTTTTTGTGGTTGTCGTAGCCGGATTTGTCTATTATTTTTTCCCGAAAACAAAAACTTCCGTTCCGTATAAAGAATTCTACGAAATGATTCAAAGCGGAAAAATCGATTCCGTATCGATAAACGGCGAAAAACTTGTGTTCACAAAAACCGAAGACAAAAAAACTGAGATTGAAACACAAAATCCACATTCGCAAAGTCTTAAAGAAACTCTTCTGTTAAATGGCATTTCCGTAAAAGAAGAAAAGTCGATTGACAAAATAATCTCGCTGATATTTGACATTCTTTTCTATTCGTTTTTTGCGGGAATCGTGATAATCGCATTCAGAAAATTCATCAGTCCGAACACATTCAAGACAGTCCGCAAGACAGGCGTAAAATTCTCCGACATCGTGGGGATGGATTCTATTAAAAACGACATGATGCAGATTGTGCGCATAATGAAAGAGCCATCGTATTACGCAAAAAAAGGAATTCGTTTGCCTAAAGGAATTCTTTTGGAAGGCGCGCCCGGAAACGGAAAAACGCTTTTTGCACGAGCGTTGGCAGGAGAGGCGAAAATTAATTTTATTCCTGCAAAGGCGACCGATTTTGAAAGTATGTTTATGGCGATAGGTCCGCTTAAAGTAAAACTTCTTTTCAAAAAAGCACGTGCAAAAGCTCCGTGCATAGTTTTCATAGACGAATTCGACGGAATCGGGACACGGCGAAATTATTCAGGTTCTGCAATCGAAACCGAAAACACAAGAATCGTAACTGCACTTTTGAACGAGTTGGACGGATTTGAGCAGAATAGCGGAATCCTTGTGGTTGCGGCGACAAACAGCAGGTCTGCATTGGACGAGGCGTTGATTCGCCCCGGACGTTTTGACGCAAAATATACCGTTCCTTTCCCGGACGCAAATTCAGTCAAAGAACTCATAAAACTGTACTCAAAAGACAAAAAACACACTTCCGACTGCGGAGTGGAAAATCTTGCCGCAAAATTCAGAGGTTTTTCGTGCGCACAAATTGAATCCGTGATAAACAGAGCCGCAATAATCGCAAGCCAAGATAATCGAGAAGAATATTCGATGAACGACATTCGAAAAGCGATGGAAGAAATCTAAAACCCGATACAAAATGTTGCGGCGTTTTAGATTTTTAGATTTGTCTGAAACTTTTCATGAAATTGTATTTTTCACAAGGATTTTTGAACCTCGACCCAACGCAAAAAACTCGATAAAATCTGTTCATGTCTAAATTTTTGTGCGTGGGTCTTAGCCCTTCGATTCAGAGAACCGTTTCTTTTGATTCCGTTGTAAAAAATTCCGTAAATCGTTCTTCGGAATATAGGTTTGACGCTTCGGGAAAGGCTGCGAATTCCGCTAGGGTTTTGAATCAGTTGGAAAAAAATTCCGCAAGGCTCGTCTGTCCTCTAGGGGCGGAAAATATTTCTTTTTTCAGGAAACTGGCGGAACGGGACGGACTTGCCGTAAATCCGGTTGAAATTCCCGGACGAACGAGGGAATGTTGGACTTTGCTGGACGCAAGCGACGGCGGAACTACGGAATTGGTCGCAGAAGAACCGTGTGTTTCGTCAGTTTTCGGAGAGGCGGAAGAAAAACTTTTCGAAATTGTGCGGTTTGAGGTAAAAAATGTGGACGCTGTGCTTATCGCCGGAAGTTCGCCTGCGTCGTGGAAAAAAGAAACCGTTCCGTACATTGCAAAAATCGTGTCGCAAAATAAAAAGATTTTTCTTGCGGATTATTGGGGAAAGGCTCTGCTGGACACAATTGAATTTTGCGTTCCGAACATAATAAAAATCAATGAAGAGGAATTTTTAAATACGTTCGTCGGAAAACTTCCTATTTCCGATGGCGATTTTAGACATCTTGTTTCGGACAAAAGCATTGAACTCGGCTGCATTTTGGTTGTTACTCGCGGTGAAAAATCTACATTTGCCGCAGATAAAGGAAACTTCGTCGAATTTCCCGTGGAAAAAATCAAAGCCGTGAACACAACAGCTTCGGGCGATTCGTTTTCGGCGGGATTTTTGTATGAATATACAAAGACAAAAGATTTTTTGAAATCGCTTGAAAAGGGAACTTGGTGTGCCGCCCGAAATGCGGAGTCGAAAATTCCGGGAAGCATATTGTAAGGTCGAATGTCGAGTTTCTCTATTTTTTATAAATATCGTATATAGTTTCCCCAAAAAATTGAAATGTATGAATGAATTGGGATTCCAAAGGGCGCAAGTCCTTTGGTCGTGTCCAAGGAAGGAGGGTTTTCAAGGGAGGAAAAGTGCGGGCTTCGAACTCCGAGCTGGTTTCCTCCCTTGAAAAAAAGGTTTAAGGCTTGCCTTAGAAGAATGTAAACTTTGAGTTTATAAAACTTGAAATTAAACCTATAATTTTGTTTTTCTTCTTTACCGACGGTGTTATTTAGGAAAAGTCCGATATTATTTTTGTACGTAGACTTTTTCCGACAGTATTTGTGCCGTTTAAAATAAATCTTCGCTTTTTCACTTTTTCGTTTTGATTTTTTATTTCAGCACGTTTTTTACAAGACTTCGGATGTCTTTAATTTCGGTGATTCCGTTTTCTGCATCGGGGGCGTAAAGATTGAAAAATCCAAGTCCTTCGGCGGTTTTTGCCCGTTGCCTGATTTTCGGGACGCTTCGCAGTTCTCCTGCAAGGCTGAGTTCCCCGAACACGGCTGTCCCTTGCGGAACGGGAATATCGCTCCGTGCGGAATAAATTGCCATTGCAAGCGCGCCGTCGATTGCGCTTTCGCTTAGCCTTATTCCGCCTGCGACGTTTACGTAAATGTCCTGCCCTAAAAATCTCATTCCGCAACGCTTTTCGAGTATCGCCGCAATTCTGCTTACTCTTGCCGAATCGATTTTTTCGCTGAAAACTCTGCTTACAGCCGCTTTTGCAGGTACGGTCAACGCTTGGATTTCTACCATAAAAACTCGGTTTCCTTCGAAGACAGCCGTGCAGCAAACGCCCGGGCTTTGATTTTCTTTTCGCTCGGTTATGAACATTGTGGCGGGATTCATTACGGGCACAAGTCCTTTTTCCGTCATGTTGAAGATTCCAAGTTCGTCCACAGAACCGAATCGGTTTTTCTGGGCATGAAGGAATCTTACGTCGTCGCTGTTTCTTTCGAACGAAATTACCGTGTCCACCATGTGTTCAAGGGTTTTTGGTCCGGCAATCGTTCCTTCTTTTGTTACGTGGGCGGTCATGATTAGGACGGATTCTTTGTTTTTTACCCAGCCGACAAGTTCATTCGCGCAATATTTTGCTTGGCTTATACTTCCGGGAACGATTCCTGCCTCCACGGAATAAACCGTCTGAATCGAATCCACAATTACCATTTCCGGATTCAGAGAACCTAATGCGTCGAGTATGTCTTCAAGTCTCATCGTGCATAGGACTTCGATTCCTCTTGTGTCAAGGCAAAGTCTGTCCGCTCTTTCTTTGATTTGCGCCGCCGATTCTTCGCCGGAAACATAAAGAACGGAGTGTGCGTTCGCCATAGCTGCCGCCATCTGAATAAGCAGGGTAGATTTTCCGATTCCGGGTTCTCCGCCCAAAAGGACGGCGGACCTTTTTGCAGCTCCGTTTCCAAGAACTCTGTCAAACTCTTCTATGCCGGTCAGAAGCCTGAAATTTTCTTTTGCCTGAACATCGGACAAAGGAACGGGTTTTATTTTCTGCGCAAGAACGCTGCCTTGTCCCGCTCGGCTCTGCGAATTTTTGTCAACGATGACTTCCTCGAATGTGTTCCACTGTCCGCATTCGGGGCATCGACCAAGCCAACTTGATTGTGAATGTTCGCAATTCGTGCATCTGTAAAGCAAAGAGCCGTTCTTTTTTGCCATAAGTTTCCTCTTTTTTCTGATGATTTTTCGTTTTTGTTTATGCTATAATCTTTTTGCGATATGAACAAGAAAGTCTTCCTATTTTTGGCATTGATTTTTGCCGTCAGTTTTTGCCGGATATTTTCGTCCGACAGAACAATCGAAGACAAAATCTTTTTTTTGTTTGAAAATACAAGAAAATTCCATACTGAAGCCGCTTCTTTTTTTGAAAATGCAAGCGGTTTTAAGCCTGAATGTTTTGTCGTTACTTACGAAATAAAAGAAAATCCGTTTAAAATGCGCCGTTTTTTTGCCGTGGACGATTTTTCCGAAAAAAAAGCTTCGTCAGATTTCATATGCACCGTTCCGTATTGTTCGATTGCTTCTATTGAAGACGGTTCGTACATTCGTTTTGCGTTTGCTTTTTCAAAGTCGGAACAAGATGAAATGACTTTTATAAACGATTTTTTGATGAAACTTCTCTTTGACGGAAAATTCAACGAACTTGCGCAAAGCCGAAGAGTTCTGAAAAAAGCCGCATTTTTTTATCCTCGGCGAAAATCAGACACAAAAATTTTGACGGAATTTATATTCATAATCGTTTTGGTAATTGTGAATATTTTGGTCATGCATTCGTATTTGTCTTCGGCTCGTAAACTCAAGCAACGCAAGGCTTTGCAGAGCGAAAACATCGCATCGGCTTCAAGAAAAATCGCTTTGCAAATGGTTGAAAAAATGCAGAATGAAATAACCGACGCTTCCACAGGGCTTTTCACGTCCGATTATATAAAAAGCAAAATTCAAGAAGAAATCGTAAAATATCAGATTTTTAGAAAAATTTTTTGTGTTGCGATTTTTGTCGTTCCCGACACGGGAAATCACGGAATTTTGAAACGGATTTCAGGAATCATAACGGAGAATTTGAACAGAAACATAACTTCGGCGTACAAAGGCAACGGGATTTTCATTTCGTTTTTTCCGGAAAAGGCAAAGGACGACATTTCAATTTTTGTGGATTTGACTTCCGAAAAAATAGACGGAATCGGAGTTCCCGTGATAACAAAAATCCATGAATTTAAAGGTCAGGAAAATTTTATGCTGACGCTTGGGGTTTAGTTGATATGAACAAGATTAAATTGTTTGTCGTTGCGCTTGTTTTTGTGCTTTCAAAATCCGCTTTGTTTTTTGCCGCTTGCGTTTCCGGCGATTGCGTCGCTGCCCGTGTAAAAATGCTTGAGGAGCAGGCAAAAATCATCGGAATTCTTAATATCGATACGTACAAAAGGGCGTTTGGCGTTCACCACGAACTTGCGCAAATTATTTCGGAACGGGCTGGCGTTTCGCCGGAATATTACGGAATTTCGTTTGAAACTAAAAAAATGAATCAATATGTAATCGGCAAAAAAAATCCGTTTGAAGTCATCGACTATCATCCAGAATCAAAATATGTGTTTTCAGTTCCGGTGCTGTCCGATTATGTTGTAATGATTTCACGGAACGACGAAAAGCCCGATTTTGTAAGCGACATCGAAGACAAGATTTGTGCGTCCTATCCTTGCGACATCGTGAGCGGCGACTGGATAAGGGATTTGGGGATAACCGAATTCGACAGCGAAAATTATATGGCTTCTTCCGCATGCAAAAAAATCCTTGGCGGAAAAGCGGACGTGCTTTTTCTTCCATTAAAACTTGCCGAAGTTTTGTTTGACATGCTGAATCTGAAGGACAAATTGTACATTTCCCATCCTTTGTTCGAAATTAATTACAGATTTGCTTTTAGGAAAGGCAAGGAAGCGGAATGTGAACTTGTAAACAACACGATAATCAAGATGATTGAAAGCGGAGAATTCCAGCAATTCTGCAGAACGCACGGCTTTTCTCAAAGTCAAAAAGTTTCGAAAGACGCCCGATGGAAAATACTTCGATACATCATAATTTTTCTTACGGTGGGAAGCATCGCAAATCTGTTCGTTCTTTCTGGGGTTCTAAAGAAACTCAAAATGCTGGAAATGGTAAGACAGGCGGGGTGGCAGCAAGATGAATAAAAAACTCGTTCCCCTTTTTGTAATCGTTTCATTGGAAATGATTTTTTTGATTTGCTTCAATTATTTCTATGCGCCATACGGAAAAAACATTAACACGTCAAGCGAAATTTACTGGATTTCCAGCGACAGGATAATTTCGTCGGTTGAACTGAATTCCACTTTTCTTAACTGGACAAAATTCGACGGAAAGCGGAAAAATTCCCAGGGAAAATACGCCTACGTCAAAATAATAATCGAAAACTCAAGCATAGAAGAACGGAATTGTTTTGTGCTGAACAGAGATTTCAATTCCAGCAGCGTGCTTATGGAATTCAGAAAATTCCAGATGTTCCCAATCGACAACGACTATCCTTTTGTGAACAAATCCATATTCAAAATCTCAGTTCCTGCCGGCACTGAAAAAACATATTTTCTTGAAATGAAGAATTTTGGACCGGTTGCGATAAGTCCTGTGGTTCTGAACGAAGAAGGTTTTTTCGCCCAGCTGACGTCCGACCAAATATTTCTTTGGATTGTGATTTGGGGAATCGCTTTCTTTTCATTGTATTTGATTGCAGAATATTTTGTGATAAAAAAACTTTCGCTTCTGCTTACAGGAATTACTGCGCTGCTTGTGGACGCGGTGTATTTTGTCCAAGCGGGATTTGCGTTCAATTTTTTTGCGTTTAGTTTTTTTCTTTTTGCCGAAAACGAATTCCTTGTTCCCGGCGTGAGTTTTTTATACATCGCCTTCCTGATACTGACTCTGTTTTATTTTGTATGGTTTCTGATTCGAAAAAATCTGATTTGGATTACGACATTCATTTCGTTTGTTCCTTGGTTCATTTTTGGCGGAATCGGCTGCGTTTCCAAATTGCTTGGAATCCGTGTATTTTATGAACAGCTTGTTCCAATGTCGTTTATGATTTCTTTGGTAATTTACGGAATTTTTATAATCGCTTCGTATAGCATAACGCAAAATTCTAGGCAAGAAGAATTGCTTTCGTACTTTACGCTGAACAGCAAGGTTTATTTTCCGGACATTTTGAGAGAAAAAAGTATTCCCGCAGGGCTTTTGGTGAAGGTGCGGAATAAACTTCAGCAGCCGCTGGAAATAATTCAAGTGGTTTCTTCCATGATAGTGGATACCACAGACCACACAAAAATTGTTGCGTATTCCGCCGTAATTTCCGACTACGTGACCGAGATGAAGAAAATCCTCGGACTGAATTTTCTTCCGGAAGACAGCACTATGATTCCGGCTCAATCTGCGCCTGTCCCTGAAGTTTACGATGAAATCGAAAATCAGGAATTCGTCAAGTTCAAGGACGTTGCGATATGCATTTACGGAAAAAACGATGAGAGCAGCATCACCACAAAAGTCATCCTGAATGGATACGGATTTTTCTGTGTGCAAACGGATTCTGCGGAACAGATTGTCGCAGGAATCGAGCGAGGCGAATTCCAGATGCTTGTGATTGACCCGGCGGCTGATAAATCTGTTTTTGAACTCTGCAGGTGCATCCGTTCAAGATTCAATCTTCTGCAATTCCCAATACTGATGATAATCAATTTTTTTGCAAATTATCTTGTCCGTTCCGGCTATCTTGCAGGCGTAAACGATTTTGTTATAAGACCTTTCGATTCATCGGAATTGATTTCTCGTTGCTATTCGCTTCTTCGTCAGAAAAACGTATTTGAGCATAACAAAGAACTTTCACGGCAGGAAAACGAAAAATCCACATTCTTGTATTTTGTGACGCACAACGTGAACACTCCTTTGACATTACTTTTGAATCGAATTGAAGAATTTTCCGTTCACGTAGACGATATGGACACGGAACGCCAGAAAATTTTCCGGGATATAAAAGACGGCGTTATGGAAATCAACGAAATAATTCAAAACGTGCTTATTTCATTCAGGATTTCGGACGGACGATATGCGAATGTCCCCGAAAAATTGTTTGTGGAAGATATTTTGGATTTTATAAAACCGACGATGGAGTCGCGTGCCGAGACAAAGAACGTAAAAATCGTTTGGGATATTCCGGGGCTTCTGCCTCAGGTAAACTGCAATCGGCAGGCTGTCAAAGGAATCCTTACGAATCTTATCGACAATGCGATAAAATATTCGCCTGAAAACGGAACGGTGACGATACAGATTTCGCTCAGAAAATCGAATTCCAGCGAAATGGTGCTAAAAGTTTCCGACGAAGGCGGCGGAATTCCAAGTGACAAAGTTCCGTATCTTTTTACACGCTTTGAAAAAATCAATTCCGGTTCGGCAAAAAATTGGCATACGGTCGGGCTTGGACTTTACGTTGCGAACGAACTTGCAAAACTAAACGACATCCGGCTTATGTACAGCGATGCGATAGGCGGCGGAGCATGTTTCAGCGTGGTTTTCCGGTTGGATAAATTTTTACCGCACGGGATTGAATCTTTGCCGGATGATGAAATCCCCGATGCAGAAGATTTTCCCGTGTCAGATTAAATTGAATGAATCTGCCGAAGCGTGAAAGGCAAATAAATACCGTATATAGGTCGCCTAAAAAATTAAGATGTATGGATAAATTGGGATTCCAAATGATTGCGGACGGGATAACCGGTTTTCCTGTAAGGGAAACCGGAGGCGGCGGAAGGAAAGTAAAACTCTGTAAAACCCGTTTTTACCGCCGCCCGTGCGTTTAAGCTTCGGGGGCGGTGTAAAGATATCCTACATGGCGAATAGATTTTATTATTGTCGGGTTGTTTGCGTCGTCTTCGATTAGTTTTCGCAGATTGTTTATGTTTACGTAAAGGTTTGTTTCCATGGAAGTTTCTTCGCCAGCCGTTGTGTTCCATGCGCCTTCGTAAAGCGTCCTGAATGGAATCGCAACATTCGGATGCTTTACAAAATACAGAAGAATGTCGAAATGTTTTTTCCGCATAGGAATTTCAATTCCGTTTTTCAGGACGGTTTGCGATGCTACGTTTATTTTTAGCGAACCGGACTCAATCGTTTCTTGAATCGGAACTTGCGAAAGATGCATTTGCTCGCTTCTTTGCAGCATCCTTTGTATTCTAACAAGCATTTCGCCTGTCATAAACGGTTTTGTAAGGTAGTCGTCGCAGCCGATTCTAAATCCTTCGATTTTTGTTTGGTCGTCGCTTATCGATGAGATAATCATGACCGGAATCTGCTTGTCTTGAATTCTTATTGTCTTTAAAATCGAAAGCCCGTCGGCATCTCCCAGTTTAAGGTCTAGGATTATAAGATCGTAGTATGTTGCTTTCAAAGCCTCGTAGGCTTCCTTGCCGTTCAACGCTTGCGTAACGGAATACGTGTTTTTTTCAAGTTGTGCGGCAATAAAATCGTTCAAAAGTTTGCTGTCTTCCACCACAAGGATTTTCTTAGAGTCCATACCTGAAAATCATATTAGCCTTAAAGAACGGTTTTATCAATCTTTTATTTTGTTTGTCTGTATGCTTCGTAAAGCAGAACGCCTGCCGCAACGGAAACGTTTAGGCTGTCGATTTTTCCGCACGTCGGAATCGAGACGATTGTGTCGCAGTTTTTGCCCAAAAGATGTGAAAGACCCGAACCTTCGCTTCCCATTACGATTGCCGACTTTTTGGAAAAACTGATTTTTTCAAGGTTTTCTCCGCCTGCGTCCGCTCCGTATATCCAAAATCCAGCTTCTTTCAAAGCCTGAACCGTCCGCACAAGATTTGTGACCTTTGCGATAGGAACCCATGCGCTTGAGCCTGCGCTGCTTCGTGCGATTGCTTCACTGTTTTCTATGTCTTTGATTCCTCTGTGGTCCGGAAGAATTGCAAGGCTTGAGCCGAACTGGTCGCAACTACGCAAAATTGCGCCTACGTTGTGCGGATCTGTAATGGAATCCAAAATGATTACGGTCTGCCTTTCGTTTTCGCTTTTTGCCTTTGATTCTAAAATCCATGCGTCAAAATCCACTATATTTTGGCTTGCCGAGTCGATTCCCTCGATGGAAAGGACGATTCCCCTGTGGTCTTGTCCGCTTGCAGGAAGTGATTTTACCATTCCGTCCAATATTTGGTTTTCCGCCTGATTTACGGGAATGCCGGCTTCTTTTGCTTCGGAGATTATTTTTTTTACGCGCGGACCGGGTTTTGAATAAAAGACCTTTAGTCCGTCTTTTTTGCCTGAAACTTTTGCCTTTAAGATTCGTTCTTCGATGGCGTGGAATCCCGTGACAATGCAGTCTTTCATCTATTTATCTATGCTCCGCAGCATTTTTTGTATTTTTTACCGCTTCCGCACGGACACGGATCGTTTCGTCCGATTTTTTCGCCTTCGCGTTTTACCGTTGTCGTGATTATGTTTCCCGCAACGTATTTCCATTCCCCGTTGATTTTTTTGAATCCGGCTATTTCGTGATGAACGTCACGCATCTGCTTCATTGTGTAGTCCGCCGTAAACTCAACCGTTCCTTCGGAATCGTTTTCGCCGCCCTTCTCGGAGTTCAGTATTTTGAGTCCGTGCCATTCGGATTTTTCGCTCCAATCTTTTGTCGCCTGCTTGTCGATGTCGGCAATTCCTTCGCCTTCTTCACAAGATGCGATTATGAAATCGATTTCGTGCGTAACATATGCGGAATATCTTGCCCTCATAAGGGCTTCCGCTGTTTTCGCTTTTTCAGAACCTTTTATGATTGGCTCGCAACATTCTGAGTATTTTTTCCCTGAGCCGCATGGGCAGTTTTCAATTTTCTCTTTCATTCCGTAAATATATCAAAATGCGTAGGTTAGAACAATTGAAAATATTCTATAAAATCGCAGAGTTTATTTCTTGGAAAATCAAAGTCTTGCCTTGCGAAAATGCTGTCAGTTTACAATTTATCGGAATTTGAATTTGTAAGAACAGAATTCGGAGGCACGGATTTTGTAACCCATGTGTTTCCGCCGACTACGGAATCGTGTCCGATTATGGTTTCTCCGCCAAGAATGGTCGCATTCGCATAAATTGTAACGTTATCTTCTATTGTTGGATGTCTTTTTTTGTTCATCAGTTCTTTTTTTACGCTCAATGCGCCCAGCGTGACTCCTTGATAGAGTTTTACGTTGTTTCCGATGGTCGTTGATTCTCCGATGACGACGCCTGTCCCGTGGTCTATAAAAAAAGATTCCCCGATTTCTGCGCCCGGATTTATGTCGATTCCGGTTTTTCCGTGAACGTGTTCGCTCATTATTCTTGGAATTACAGGAACTCCGCTTTCGTAAAGAAAATGTGCGATTCTGTACACCATGATTGCCTGTATCGCCGGATAGGAGAGGATGACTTCTTCTCTGTTTTTTGCGGCCGGATCTCCGCTGAATCCCGCTTCTACGTCAAGACTCAGTTTTCGTTTTATTTCCGGCAATTCTTCTACAAGCGAAACACAGATTTTTTCTGCCGTCTTAAAGCATTTGGAATTTTCGTTGTTCCCTGGAAATGGCGTTCCTTTCTCTTTGCAGACCGTATAAAAAAGGGCTTTTTGAATTTCTTTTGTAAGAACTGCGATTACATGATTTACCCTACAGCCGGTAATATATCTTATGTCCGTAGGGCTGATTTCTTCGTCATCCTTGAAGCCCGGAAATATAAGGCATTGCAAATCCGAAAGCACTTCCACCACTTTCTGCCTATTCGGAAAGTCCTCGGAACCGCTCCTGTTGATTCCGCCGTATCTATCATATGAATCCAGAATTCCATCGATAAGCATGTCTATGTTCATGTCAACCTCAATTATTCGATGTTAGCACATTGATATAGAAAAGACTAGTTTTTAAGGAATTTCTAGACTTTATTATTGACACAAAACTAGTGGTCTATTATATTTCTAGGACGCATTGTTGTAATATCAACGGCAAGCTTTGCCCTTGTAGCTCAGTCGGTAGAGCGCAACCATGGTAAGGTTGAGGTCTGCAGTTCGATTCTGCACGGGGGCT
>CAJPOF010000020.1 GCA_905372235.1 uncultured Treponema sp. | reverse complement strand
AACTAATACTCATTGGAATCAGCTATTACAATCGCAATAATGAATATTTTTTTTAGGTAACAAAGATTGGTGAAAAAATAAATTGAACTTTAGAACGAGGTCGAAGAAGTGGCTGCATTTTTCTTCAAAAGTCATCATCAGTTTCAACGCTGACAACGCACAAATTTGCACTTACTCTGCCTAAAAATGAATGCGAAACTTTTCAAACTTAGGCAGATGCATTACAGAAAATATTCTATGCCCATTTTGCAGTTTTTATTTTTTCAAGTAGAGCAGGATCAGTAAGTATTTGAATTACTTTTCCATCGCTAAAAATTACAGCACTTGAGGTAATAGTTGTTGCTGTAATAGGCGGATTTGTTCCAAAGTGTACTGTAGTTCCACTATAACCGCCTGTAATTTGTTTTTTAAATATGCCGCTATCATTATAAACATAAAAAACCTGATTATTTAAGAAATGCAGATATATTTGGTAGGTATCATCTTGGATTAAAACAATCCCATCGAGGCTTTTTTCCGTATTTGTAACATCATGACTATCATGGTTACAGCTCATAACAACTCCAAGCATAATGCTTAGAACCAAAAATCCAGTCATTTTCAAAAAATACTTTGTCCTCATTTCAACTCCTTTTCTGCATATCGCAGAATTTATGTTTTCAAAATTTTTTCTTTCAGCTTAAAATGGTTCCGCCAACTCTCAGTTATAGAGAATTGCATTTCAATGCTTTTGAATAAACTTTTTTCTGCAAAAAATTACCATATGGACATTAATCGCCTACATTTATCAAGTTCTTATTTCTGTAAACTGCAATAAATTTTTATCCCTTTATATTCTTTTTAATATCAAGATCGTGAATAAAGCACTTAACAAATGCCATGTCGATATTTATAGTCTTAATGCTTCGTAAGACGCTTAATTAAGTCATTATACATCTATTATTTACTTATAAAAGCTATTTTGTCAAGTTTTCACACTTAAAAAAGTATAATTGACATATGGATTTTTCTGCGAATCTGAAAAAATTGCTTGACGCAAAAGATATACAGGTAAAGGAGCTTGCTTCCGGCACGGGAATCAGCAAAAACACTATCGACAATTATCTTTCGGGACAAAAATCACTGCCCAACGCGGAGAACGCCATAAAAATAGCACAATTCCTCGGTGTTTCCGCAGAATTTCTTGTAACCGGCAAAACACATTACGAAAAAAAACATGCCGCCTTACCTGAACTGCTGCTGTGTAAAATGGAACAGCTCAGCAGCAAAGACCTTGAATCCATCGCAAAAATCGTCGATGCCCTCTCGGAAAAATATATATAGATAGATGAGTGGAAAAAGATAAAATTGACACAAAAAAAAGTCGCCATTATCGGTATTTATCTCCTTATTTTCTTATCCTTGTTTGTATTATCATTATTTATTTTCAAAATATTCGATGGCTCAATCACATTCATTGAAATGTTTCAAGAAGACTATTTATTGATTTTGCTTGGTGTGCCGTTGTTTATTCTTTCAAGGTATAGTTTTTGGGGTAATCTTATGAGCATAGTTATAATTCTTGGTACAATAATTCCAATTTGGCTTTCGGTTAAGAAAAATAAATTATTGCCATTTGTTATCATTAATGTATTATCAGTAGCATTATGGTTCTTTATCGGAATGATTGCTTTTGGTATTAGAAACGGAGAATGATAAAGCTTTTACCACCTCCTTCAACCCGACATTACATTTGCGGTAATGCATATTGAGTAAATGTCAGTCAGTCCGCTATTCTGCTAGGAAGGAAATATGGAAAAAATAATTAATTTTTTTGAAAAGAACGTAAAACTCATCTTGGGAACTATTTTTGTTGTTTGCATATTGAATTGTATTATTTGTATTTGCAAAGATATAAAACTATTGGAAGCACTCTTAGGCTTTGGAATAAGTATCGGTCTTTTCTTTGTTGCATGGGGAATGATTTTTGTAGTTTTAGGCCTTCAAAAAATTAATCCGTCCTGCCCGGAATCGGTTTTTAAGTTTTTTTGCTATTTCATTATAATAATTGGTGCGATTGGTGGTCTCTTTGGAATAGTACACGATATAATTCTTTGTTTAATAAAAGATAAAAACGATATGTTTCCTTTTGCATATTCTGCAGGTTCATTAGGTTTTATTTATGGAAGCATTTTTCTATACAGAAAAACTTTTGGTAATAGAAGCAGAGAAGAATAAAACTTTTTACATTCGATTCAATCTGACACTGCGGACAAAACGTAAAAACAAACTAAAAGCCACTGGGATTTTCAATCATTTTTTCCTACTCAAAAAAAACATATACTCTGTAAACTACACTCAACTAAAGGAGATTTTATGGAAAAGCTCGGTGAAAAGGCGTTAAAAAAACTAACGGTGGACGGAAAACTTGCCGACAAGCGGCTTTGCTGTTCTCGTATTTCCGAATACGACCTCAACGGAAATATCGTGCACGCTAAATCAAGCGACGGCGATGAAGAATGGTTCGAATACGATTCAAACGGCAATGAGATTCATTGGAAAACCGCCGATGGTATGGAAACGCACTATGAATATGACGCTTCCGGGAATCTGATTCACTGGAAAAGTGCGCCCGGCAGGGAAAGTTGGCATGAATATGACGAAAAGGGTAATGAAATCCGCTGGAAATGCGGAAACGGAGACAAGACTTTCTATGAGTACGACGCAAACGGGAACATGATTTACTCTAAGCGCAACGACGGAAATAAGTCGTGGTATGAATACGATTGCAACGGGAAGCAAATTCATGCAAAAAGCGGCAGCGGCTCTGAGATATGGTATGAGTATGACAATAGAGGAAATCTCATTTACGAAAAAATGAGTAACGGATATGAAGATCGGCATGCCTATGACGACGCCGGAAACGAAATCTACCGGAAATCCTACGATGGAACAGAAACTTCTTATGAGTACAATGCCGACGGTCGCGTTCAGTACGTTCAGTATGAAAAAAACGTTGACGAGGACGGCACTGTCATGGAAAAGTTTTACGAGTACCGCTATCACGAAAACAGTGCCGTAAAAGAGCAAATCGAATGGGAGACTTATTAGCCGTCCGCAATTTCGGCGTGGGAAGAGAGTGGCTCTTCCATGCCCAGGGAAAATGAATGCGGTCGTGTGGACGGATACTTTAAGGCGAATTGAAAATAAATTTCAGTCCGTAAAAGTAAAAAAGTTTTACCGTCCGCTACCGTTTTTGTTTTTTGACGCAAGACGAATATTTTAAGAGAAAATATTTATTCCGAAGCAACCGCCCTTCCCCGTGGAACAACAGGGCTTTGTCCAAGCAGGAGCAATTACCCAAAATGGGAGAATCAGCGCACACGGCTCGCCGGCATCAATCGTTTTTTAGTGAAAATTGTCTTGGTTTTCCGGCAATTCTGGTTCGTCCGTAATCCGGCAACATCAACACGAATTTCGTTTATTTGACATTTTTCAAAGTCATTTGTTATAATATCGTTATATGGAAGTATTTCTTGGCATTTCGGCTTCGGAGGGGGTCGGAATCGGGACGGCGTTTGTTATTCCCGAATCTGAAAAGCGTATAATTCCCAAAACTAAGATTCTTGAAAAAGACCTTGAAGAGGGCTGGAAAAGGTTCGAGAATGCAAAAAAAATAATCTCTGCGGATATTTCCGACAAACTTTCCAAGCTTTCTGCGGAAAAAGAAAATGCGATTCAGCGAGAAATTTTTGAAGCGTACATTCTGATGCTTTCCGACCCGGTTTTTCTGAAAGAGGTCAAGGATGAATATGAAAAAACGCTTTACAATATCAAATATATGATTGATTTAAAGGCGGAGGAATACGCTGCCCGTCTAAGAAGCGCGGGGAACGAATATCTTTCGGAACGTGCGCAGGACATCACGGACATTTTCGGTCGTGTTATTGACCAGATGCTCGGAATAAATCCATTTGACATAAACATGATTCCCGATGGCAGCGTTATTTTTGCTTCGTCGCTAAGTCCCACGGACACGATTATTCTTTCAAAGCGAAAGATTGCAGGGCTTGCGCTTACCGAAGGCGGGATCTCGAGCCATGTTGTGATTCTTGCAAGAAATTATGGAATTCCGACTCTTGTGGGAGTGCATGAAGACGGAGTGAAAAATCAGGTGAAAAACGGGCAAACCGTGATAATCGATGCGACTTCCGCAAAAATCCTTGTAGAACCTGATTCTGATACGCTTTCCGAATACAGGCAAAAAATTGCCAAAATACTTCAGGAACAGGAAAGTCTTCTTGAATACAGGGGCAAGCCCGCTCTTACCAAGGACGGAGAGCTTTTCAAGATTTATGCGAACATCGGTTCTCCGGAAGAAGCGGAAATCGCCATGCTTCACGGAGCGGACGGAATCGGGCTTTTCAGAACGGAATTTCTTTATATGTCGAAGACCGACACGTCCCGTCATGCGGCTGCACGCGCTTTCAATGAAGAAGAACAATTTGAGGCGTATAAAAAAGTCCTTGAAACGATGAAAGGAAAACCCGTTACGATTCGAACTTTGGATGCGGGCGGAGATAAATTAATCAATTCTGCGGATATTCCGACGTTTCAGGAGAAAAATCCGCTTATGGGAATGCGTGCGATTCGTCTTAGTCTGAATTATCCGCAGGTTTTCAAGACCCAGCTTAGGGCGTTGTATAGAGCGAGCGTGTACGGAAAACTCAGAATCATGCTTCCGCTTATAACATCGACCGATCAGGTGGAACAGTGCCTTGCGCTTGCGAGCGAAGTCAGAAAGGAACTTTCCGCAGAAAAAATCCCGTTTGACGAAAAAGTTCCGATTGGAATAATGGTCGAAACCGCCGCTGCCGCCGTGGCATCGGATTGTCTTGCCAAGGTAAGCGATTTTTTCAGCCTTGGAACAAACGACCTTACTCAGTATACTTTGGCGGTAGATCGTGAAAATAGCAATGTAAGTTATCTGTATGATGAATTTAATCTTGCGGTGCTACGCCTGATTTCCATGACAATGGAAAACGCAAAACGGGAAGGAATTCCGCTTTCTGTCTGCGGTGAGATGGCTGGCAGAAAAGACAGCATTCTTGTCCTTGGCGGAATGGGAATCCGCTCATTGAGCATGAGTCCGAATTTGATTTCCAAGGCAAAAAAAATGCTCTCCCGATTTTCGATTGCAGAACTTCAGGCGATTTCGTTAAAACGTCTGAACAGACTTTGATTTTTTCGCAGCAGCATTCAGAGGAAATATGGCAAAAAAAAAGCGAAAACCTGATTTTTCAAAACCGAAACCTATTTCGGATGAAGAAAAACTCAGGGACGAACTGAAAAATTCTATCGAAAAAAATACGGATGATGCTCCTGATAAAGAAAATGACGAATCGGATATCTCTGACTCCAAGGAAGAGCGTTTCAACGGAATGGCAAGGCGGAATTATGAAGGACTTCCGCTTGTGGTTCTTGCCGGACGACCGAATGTCGGAAAATCCACGCTTTTCAATAGATTAATGCAAAGGCGACTTGCAATCGTAGACCCTACGCCGGGAGTTACCCGCGATCCTGTTGAAGGCACTGCAATGATAAACGGGAAGCCTGTTCATCTTGTGGATACGGGCGGTTACAAACTGCAGCGAGATGTTGGAACTATGGAAGCCGTCCTTGATGATTTGGTGGTCGAACGTTCCTTGGAAATGATTGCAAAAGCGGATATTGTCGTTCTGCTTTTGGAGGCAGGGCAGATTACTGGCGAGGATGAAGATTTCATTCAAAAAATGCGTCCTTATTGGGATAAACTGATTGCCGTCGTCAATAAGACGGAAGGCGGAAGGAACGAGAGCGTCGCTTGGAATTATGCGCGGTTCGGATTCAAAGAACTTTTTTTCATTTCGGCAAGTCACGGCGACAATATCGGAAGTCTGCAGGAGCGGCTTGTTGAACGCTGTGATTTTTCTAAAGTAAAGGAAATCGGTCGGAAAGAACTCCCTATAAGAATCGCCATTGTCGGAAAGCCCAATACGGGAAAATCCACGCTGACGAATAGGCTTACACATGAAAATCTTTCTATCGTGAGCGATTATGCGGGCACGACACGGGATACGGTCGAGGGAGAATTTGAATATCGGAACAGGAAATTCGAAGTCCTTGATACGGCAGGAATCCGCAGAAAGTCAAAGGTTCGGGAAAATGTAGAATATTATTCTGTGAACAGGGCAATTAAGACGCTTGACAGATGCGACATCGTTTTTCTGATGATAGATTCGAACGAAGGACTTTCCGAGCAGGACAAAAAAATCTGCAGTTTGGCGTTTGAGCGGGGGCGAGGAATAATTTTTGTTCTTAACAAGTGGGATACACAAGCGGAACAGGATAAAAAAGCCTTCAAAAAGCGTAAAGAATGGATAAACATAATGTTCGGGCAAATGGAGTTTGCGCCGATTGTTCCTTTGTCTGCGCTGGAGGGAAAGGGCCTAAAGGATTTGCTTGACCAAGCGATTCAGATGCACGAACAGCTTTTTCATAAAGTTGATACGGCGGCTTTGAACATGGCGTTGAAGGATTGGCTTTTTAAATATCCGCCTCCTGCAAGCAAGACCGCCCATTTTAAGATTCGTTACATGACCCAAAAAAGCACAAATCCGGTTTCGTTTTTGATTTTTGCTACCAGACCCGAAGTCGTTCCCGAAACCTACATGACATATTTGAAAAACAGGGTTCGGGAAGATTTGGGATTCGATAAAATTCCTGTCCAGTTTGAGATAAAAGCAAGCCGTCAAAAATGGGAAGACAGGTTTGAAAGATGAGGACTTATTCAATCGGCGAGGTTGAGGAAATCGCGGGCGTAAAAGCCCATGTTCTTCGCTATTGGGAAGATGTGATTCCCGGATTCGCTCCGGAAAAAGACATAGGCGGAAGGCGAATCTACAATCAGCGGGAGTTGGAACTTGTCCTCCGTTTGAAATATCTTGTTTACGAAAAGAAATTCACGATAGAAGGGGCCAGAAACCAAATCTTGGACGATGCGGATTCCGTGAACAAAAATCTTGAGCTTATGAACAAAATTCATCTTTTGCGGGGCGAACTTACGGAGTTGTATCTTTGCATTAAAAAAAGACAGAAAAACGGCGTTTGAAATATCGCCGCCATTTTTATCTCAAGTTTGCTAAACGCAAACTTTTGTATTTATCGCACGTTCTTGACTTGCTACGAACATGCATTAAAAATCAATCGAAAGTTGAAACTTTCTTCCCGACTTTTTATTTTAGGAGAAAAAATGCAGGAAAATGAAAAAACTATTGCGCTCTTAATCGATGCCGACAACACGCAGGAAAAGAAAATGGAATCGGCAATCTACGAGATTTCTGCGTTTGGAAGAATTGTCGTAAAAAGGGCGTACGGCAATTGGACAAAGGAGAACCTAAAAAATTGGGAGGAAGATTTCAGGCAGTTGGCGATAAAGCCGATTCAGCAGATTGACTACGTGCGGGGAAAAAACGCAACCGACATGGCGTTGACCATCGATGCGATGGATTTTTTGTATAATTCAAATTATGACATATACGCCATCGTTTCAAGCGACAGCGATTTTACTCCGCTTGCCATAAAAATTCGGGAAGTCGGAAAAACCGTGATAGGAGTCGGAAAGGAATCTACTTCCGAGGCGTTCATAAAATCTTGCGACAAATTTTTTTATCTTGAACGGCTTGGAAGTGTCGCCCGCACGGAAAAAACGGTTGAGCAGAACGGCGGTTCGTCTCAGGAAAATATTATCTTAAAACCCAAAAATAAACTTGAAACAGAACTGAACAATCTTCTGAAAATTGCCTCGAACACATATCAGGATGAGGATGGCTTTACGAATGTAAGTGCGGCAGGTTCGTATATAAAACGTGTGAAGTCCGATTTTGATATTCTTCAATACGGAGTGAAAAAATTGCCTGAATATCTTGAGCAACATCCCGAACTCTATGAAATGAAAAAATATAAGGGCAAAGGAAGCGTGAATATAATCGCATATAGAATCATCGAAAATTCTGCTAAACTATAGAAAGTTTATGCCAAAGCGATGTAAATTCGTCTGTGTTTGGCATAATGTAACAAATACTTTAGGAAACAAGAAAAATGCCGGAAAAATTTTACAACAAGTTTACCAAAAAATCTTCTGCGTCAAAACAAAAGGCGGAACGGAAACATCCGAAAAAAGAACAAAACAAGCTTTCTGAAAAGGTTCGAGAAAGCTCGCCTTCTTCCGGTGCGGATTTATCGAACTTTTATTATGCGGCAAAAAAAATAAAACGGGAAAAAAATGCCAAAATTATTTCGATTCAAAAAATGTTCGATTCGACAAAACTTACCAAGGAAAGTCGAAATGTCCTTGAAAATTTCGATACAATCGTTCAGGGTGTCAGACCTTTGAACAGCAGGCAGTTTGTCCAGCTTCCAAAAGATATACGGAATTTGTCGCATCGGCTTACAGACGAGCGTGAAGAGCGGCGCATGGGCTACATGAACGCAAACGAGGAACTTTCCGCTTATGTGCGATATTTTTCATGGTGGAATTTGGTCAGGTTTACAAGGATTTTTTCGAATCTGCCGGAAAACGCATTTGATTTGAACGACGGCGACTGCTGCATCGACATTGGAAGCGGACCTTTGACGGTCGTTACCGCAATTTGGCTAAGCCGTCCGGAATTAAGAGAAAAAAAACTTACATGGTATTGTATTGACCTTTCTGCGGCATCCATGTCGCTTGGAGAGGACATTTATCTTTCTGTTGCCGCAAAACTTCCACCAAAAAGAAACGATTTTTCTCATTGGAATATCGTTCGCATAAAAGGCGGAAGTGGTGCTGTGGTCAACAAAAAAGCTTCGTTCATATCGTGCGCAAACATGTACAATGAACTAAGCCAGCTATCCGAGCAGACACCTGCAAAAATCGCCGACAATCAGATTCGTCAGCTTTTGTCGTACGGAACGGATTCCGCTTCGTTTTTTATAGCAGAACCGGGAATGCCTACCGCAGCTCATTTTATAAGTCTTATGCGGAACAGATTTATCAACAAAGAATTCGATATTGTTTCGCCTTGCCCGCACCTTGCTGAATGTCCTATGAGCGGTCTGAATGCAAAATATGGCGGAAAGACAAAATGGTGCAATTTTGACTTTACCACGGAAGATTCTCCGCCGCGGCTTTTGAAGCTGTCAAGAAACGCCGGACTTCCCAAAGACAGGGCTGTGGTCAGTTTTGTGTTCGCACAAAAAAAATCAGAAAAAAAAGATTCTGCGCAAGGAACGGAAATAAGGATTGCAAGCGATCCGTTTTTTGTTCCCGGAAAAGGAACTTGTTACTACGCATGCACTCAAAACGGTCTTGCATTGGTCGCAAATATTTCAAAGGCAGTTATTTTCAGCGGAGATAAAATAAGGCTGTCCATGCTCGATGACATGAACAGCCTTTCCAAGGATAAAAAATCCGGGGCGTTGGAAATAAACGTTTAGAATACGACGGCGGTTTTTCTATTCTTTTTCGTCTGCGAATATGGTTCGGATTTGCTCTTTGTAGATTTCTGCCAATCTGTACCGCATGATTTCTTGCTTTGCGGAAAGCTCTACGCCAATCTCAAAATTCTTTGTAATCAGGGAGAATTTGTTTATTCGTTCGAACATCTTGAATCCGTTTTTCGGGTTTATAAGTCCGTTTATCTCTGAATCGTAAAGTTTGAAAATATCTTCGGATTTCAGAAGATTTTCGTAAGTGTCATACTGGATTCCGTGTTCCGCAGCATAATTCTTGATTTCATCTTCGTCCACAAGAACCAGCGCACCTAGATATTTTTGGTCCTGCCCGACAACAATGGCTTGCTTTATGTACCGGGATTCGTTGAGTTTTTGTTCAAGCGGAACTGGCTCAATGTTTTCTCCTCCACGAAGAACAATCGTGTCTTTCTTTCTGCCTTTTATGACGATTTCATCATGGATTGTCATCATTCCAAGGTCGCCTGTGTCAAGCCAGCCGTCCACGGTCATGACTTTTGCGGTAAGGTCGGGGCGTTTGTAATAGCCGCGCATCACAGTTCCACCTTTGATTTGAATCGAACCGAATTCCCCTCGCTTCAGGACAAATCCGTCCTCGGTATCAACGATTCTTGCTTTCACTCCACGGATAGGAGAACCGACATTTCCGAACACCGGATTTGAAATCGGGCGAACCGATATTACCGGTGCGGTTTCCGTCATTCCGTATCCTTCCATGATTTTTACGCCTATCGCCCAAAAGAATTCATCTATATTGGAAGGGTACGCTCCTCCTCCGGCAATGCCAGCACGGAAGTTCTTTCCAAGCATCATTTTGATTTTTCGGAATACGATAAGGTTTCCAAGACCTTTTATGGGCCATAGCAGAATCCACGGAATGAAGAAAAGAAACCACCAGGCGACCGTATAGTATCTTGTGAAGCACGGGTCTTTGTTCAGCATTTTTCGGCTCATTCTTGAGTGGAGTATCGCTGTCTTTACAAAAAAATTGAACATTCCCAAAACAAGTCCGCCTGTCGCGCGCATTTTTCTTGTGATTCCTTCGTATACTGCCTCGAAGATTCTTGGAACGGCAGGCATAAGCGCAGGATTCAGTTTTTGTATGTCGGAAAGCAGGATGCTTCCTATTGGTTTTGAATAGCATATTACACCGGCTTGAATCATGATTACGTATTCGCAGAGACGCTGGAAAACGTGCCATATCGGAAGAACGCATATTGCCCGGTCGCCCGGATTGAGTATGATTCGTTCGGGAAGTTCGTCCAACTGGGTAAGAAAATTCCCGTGGGTAAGTTCAACGCCTTTCGGCTGTCCTGTCGTTCCGGATGTAAAGATTATGCATGCCAAATCGTCCCATTGTCCTTTTTCCAGTTCTTCTTCCACTTTGCCGGGATTTTCGATTCTGTATGTGCGTCCTTGATGCAAAAAGTCTTCGAAAGGTTTTATGTTTACGTTCAGTTTTTTTGCTTCGGCGACAATGTCATCATCGGCAGCGTCAAAAACTATTATTGTCTTGACCGCAGGAATTTTTTCTTTTATCGAAAGTATTTTTTTAATCTGAGCGGAATTTTCTGCGACGACAAATTCGCATTCTGTGACCGAAAGAATTGTCTCCAAATCATTGATTGTGGCATCGCAACCTCTTGGAACATCGGCAGCCCCGATTGACATGATTCCCATGCTGGTTTGCTGCCATTCTTTTCTGTTGTCCGAGATTAAGCCAATCAGGTCGCCTCTAGTTACGCCGTTTGCAAGAAAAGCGGCGCCGACATCCAGCGAGGCTTCCAGCAGTTCTCTGTACAGAATCGGCTGGAATGTGCCGGATGAATCCTTTGTCATCTGTGCCGCGACTTCCGGGAAATCGCCGGCTGTTTTTTTCAGCATTTTTGGGAGCGTCTGTTCCATAAAAATCTCCTGTCTTGTCTTGATGGCAAGTATAGCCCGGATTTGCGTTCAAAAGCAAGGTTGTAGATTTTCATCAATGCTACTATAATTTATTTTATGGCTTTTAATGAAATATTTTCTTCGTTCATCGGAAATCTTTTCAAGAAAAGCGAAGAACGAATTCGCTTCCTGTCATTAACTGAATCTTTGATGAAGCAGCTGCCTTCTTTTTTTGATGACGATGTTGAAAAAATAGACCTTCAAGGAAATTTTTCTCCGCTAAAGCCATTTATCAATATCCTTGAATTGAATAAACCGTCCAAAGAAATGATAGAAAAGTCTGCATATTCTTTGCACAAGCGAGTTTTTGAGTCCTATTTCAAATACGGAATTGCCGACGAACGGCAAGACATGATAATCGACGAGGAAATCTATTACGAAAAGAACCGCATTCGGGAAACGGTGCTGACAATGCTTTATCATCTTTTTGATAAAGACGTGATAGTTTTGAACGCTCAATTTTTGGGGCAGGAAGCGATTGAAATCATAAAAATCCTTGAGAAAAATGAATTTTTCGGACGAATCATATTCTGTTTTGATTCTATAAAAATTGAAAGTTCACCCAAAAATGTCGTCGATTTTTTTGAAGAGATTTCTAATCAAAATAATTTTTACGATATTTCCAACATAAAAGACGAACATGATTTAGCAAAAAATTTTTCATGCCAAATCGAAAACGTTCCTGATTTTGAGATTCTTTTTAAATCGCTGAGGAACAACAGGCTTTTTCTTTCGCTTGATCAAAATCTGAATTTGGCGCAATGGGTGGCGGAAAACATAGAGCGGTTCGGATATACGATGTTTCAGAAGCGAATGCTGAACATGGAGTTGGGGATTTCTTTTTATCTTTCCGGCAAAAATGACGAGGCATCGCTTTTCTTCAATAATGTGCTGGAATCGCAGCACGATGACACCACGGATATTCTCGCCCTCATTTATCTTTCGAAAGTCATGATGCGAAAAAAATCCAATCCCACAGCATTAAAATACGTTGCCCTTGCGGAACAGAGGCTTCAGGACAACAAAAAATCGCCGTTTTACGCAATCGCAAAGATGATTGGCTATCTGATTACAGAGCGTTCCGCAAAAGATAAATCTGTGGAAAAATATCTGGAAATCCTGGCTCTTCTTAAAAGGCACAGGTTGATGAACAATTATATAAAGACAATTCTTGTTGTTCCTTGGATTGCATTGGTGAGCAAGGAATACAGGTCTCTTGTAATGGAAAAGATTGACGAGGCGTATGAATTGGCTGAAAAAATTGGCAACCGCTTCGAACTTTCGACAGCTTGCCACTGGAAAGGAATAATTCTTTCGTATATGGGGAAACCCGGCGAAGCGTTGGATTGGTACTTCAAATGCAATGCCATTCGTTCCGACATTGGAAATCTGCTTGCCATGATAAAAATCAGGAACGGGCTTTCGTACGAGGCGTTGATAAGCGCCGAATACGACAGCGCATATGATTTAATCAACAGTTTTATCGGAAGGCTTGGTGAAGTGGACGACTACACCGAGATTTTAAATACCCTCAAAAATATTACATTTGCGCTTTTCTATGTACGCCATTTTGACGAGGCGTATATGATTTTGCAGAAAATAATACGTTTTATCCATCTGTTTAATCTTGAAGATACGGCATACGATTCTTTTGTCCCCGAATATAACGACATGCTGATTTACAAGACGTTCATCGAACTTCAAAGAGGCGAAATTACAAGGGCAAAAATCAATCTTATGAATGTGGTTCACAACGGACGGACAATAACTCCTATCGAAAAACCTTCGGTTTCGTTCCTTGAGGCTTTGCTTGCTGCGGAAGAAAGAGACTTTGAACTTTCGAAGAAAAAATTCGAGGAATACAAGAAAAGTTTTCTGGAAGTCGGAGAAACGCAAGAACATCGTCTTGTATTTATGCATTATGAATATGCCCGGACTTTGGAATCCCTTGGCGAGGCTGAACTTTCAAGTCTGTATTTCAAGGAAGGACTGGAATTTGCGATAAAGAAGAATCTTGTTTTCTACACGAAATTTAAAACAGATTTGACTTTGCAGGAATATTTGGATGACTTCGTATTGCTTGAGCCGTTGAACGTGAATCTTGGCTATCTTGAAGAAAAGGCTGAAAAACAAAAATTGATGAACCAACTTCAGGGGACGCTTTACAATTACCAGTTCTTGAACAAAATAATGGGATTCGCATCCGCCACAACGAACATTCAGACTTTTGTTTACAATACTGTGCTTGCAGGCTTTGACTACACAATGGCGGATGCAATTTTCATTTACGAAAAAAATGAATCCGGCTGGAAAAATCTTTCATCGTCCGCTCAGGAAGTTTTTTCAAAAACTCCCGACACCGACGCTTGGGAGCATATAATAAAAGAAAGAGATCCGATTAAGAACGCAAAATTGCAATTCGACTCAAAACTTCAGGCGTATACGGCGAATCTTTCTAAATTCGGTTTTACGGGTGTTTTCATAATTTATCCCAGCAAACAGAATCCTTTGAGCGCAGAAATAATAAACGTATTGAACATTGCGCTTTCCAACATTCAGTCGCAGCTGGTGATGTTCAAACAGAACGAACACCTTGTTCATATTTCCTCGACAGACCCGCTTTCCATGCTGAAAAATCGTCATGCGCTTCAGGAATTCATTTCTTTGGAAAACGAGCGTTTGCGCCGTTACAAGACCAAGCGTAAATTCGTCGTTCAAGAGACTGTCGCATTTATTGATTTGGACAATTTTAAATACTACAACGACAATTTCGGGCATGAGGCGGGCGACCTTTTCATAGGGAAATTCGGGCAACTTTTGAAAAGCGTTTACAGAAGGGTGGATTTTATCGCGCGTTTCGGAGGCGACGAATTTGTCGTAATCCTTTCCGATGCGACTTGCGAAGAAGCCAAGCGTGTCGGCGAAAGACTTTTTGAGTCCCTAAGAGACGCAAAACATTTCGTTCCCGAACTGGAAGATTTTCTTGGACACAAAGTTTCTATTCCCAAGAGAAAACTCATGAATTTCAGCATGGGATTATGTTCAAACTATGACTTGAAGGAAACTTCGGATTTGGAACAGGTTTTGACGAATGCCGATCACGCCTTGTATTATTCCAAGAAACACGGAAAAGGTTCGATTACCATTTGGAACGAAATAAAACATTCCATTTCGCTTGGAAAAAGCAGGCATAAAAAAACGGAATTCTAAAAATGGCAAAAAAACGGCTTTCTCAGGAAATGATAATAAATGCATTTTTGTTTTCGGCTTTCGAAAAAAGCGCCGGTTCTACGTCTTTGCAGGACATCGCTTTCTCGCTTGGAATCCAAAAGGCATCCTTGTACAATTATTTTCACAGCAAAGAAGAAATGTATTTTTCAACGGTGGATTATTGCCGAATCTATATGGATTCAGTGAATTTTTTGCCGGACAATCTGATGGCGGACGGACGAATTTACAAAATCGGAATAAAAGAAGCGTTCGGGAAAATCTTAAAAAGATACGTTCAATTGTGCGAAACCGAACCTATTTTTCAGATTTACACTTTTGTTCATTCGGAGCAGTATTTCAACGGGAAAATCGCAAAAATCATCGACGGCGAATTTTTCAAGATAAAAAGCGGAATCCTTGAACTTTTGCGAGGTTTTGCCGAATCCAATGCCGTAAGCCTTCCTGAAAATGAGCTTTTGCGCCAGTTTGCGGCGAATTTTACGTCGTCGTTCCTGTATCAGCTGGACTGCTATATAATGCACAAAAAAGAAGTTGTAAGACAGAATCCCGAAACGGGAGCAGGAAGCCTTTTTGCCCTTCCGACTGACGAAGATGCAATCGGTGCTGTTATGAATCTTTCGGATTTTTACATAGACTTGATTTTAAATCGGGAAGGTTTATTTTAAGCGGTACAATATAGTACCGCTTAAAAACGCTGCGAGTTTCCCATTCGGCAAACATCGCTTATTGAACGCATTTTTTCATTTCATTACAAAAATGCGGAAATTCGCCAATCCTCGCCTTTTGAAAAAGGCTTGCGGTTGGAGAATTTTAAGGAAGGTTTATTTTAAGCGGCAAAAATATTGCCGCTTAAAAACACTGCGAGTTTGCAGAACAAACTCGCAGATTTACGTGTGCGCTTTTGCGCACGAATGCAGCAGTTAAGAGAATTGATATTCTCTTAACTGCTGCATTTTAAGGAACGGAAAATCTAAGTTAGAAAATCCGCACACGATGTTTTTGTTGCGAATCCTTAAATTCTGTCGGCTAAAGTTCTATTTTTAGTTTTCGTCCAGTCGGCTGGTATTTGTAATATCGAACCCCAGCCGCATTGAACATCCGCTTTGAGGCTTCAACAGAGGGCGTTCCGTCGTATTTGTTGTCGGCAAAAATCAGGTCTCTTATTCCCGCCTGTATTATTGCTTTTGCGCACTCATTGCACGGAAAAAGTGTCACGTACATTTTAGAACCTTCAAGACTTCCGCCCCGGTAGTTCAAGATTGCGTTCAGTTCGCTGTGTGTGACAAAGGGGTATTTCGTGTCCAATTCGTCGCCTTCCCTTGACCACGGAAATTCATCGTCGGAGCAGCCTTTCGGAAGTCCGTTGTAGCCTATCGAAAGAATTTTATTGTCATCGCTGACAATGCAAGCCCCAACTTGCGTGTTTGGGTCTTTGGAACGGAAACTTGCAAGATGTGCGACTCCCATAAAATATTCGTCCCATGAAATATAGTCCTTGCGTTTAAAAATCATGCTTTCCATATTACGCTCTCCGTAAAAAATCCCCTAAACACATATGAAAACCATAAGCGAATCGGGACGATGGATTAAAATCGGCAAAAGCCAGAGCCGCTCTAAAAAATGCGATTGAATCCGGATTTATAAAATATTTCGGACAACATTAAACGCATCGTATTAGATTAAAAAGTGTGGGAATAACTTAGAGCAAGCCTCTTGAAATACCATTCCGTTCCTGTCGTAATAAAAGTCGAGTCAGGAAGTTTTTCGCTGTATGTGGAAAATGCTTTGCGTCCACGGAAGTTCAAAAGAATCGTAAGCGTATCTTTTTTTGTGAAAGAAAGCTGTCCCATAAGGCTTGTGTCAAGTTCAGGAGCTGACGCCCTGTATTTTTCATTCAAATAAACGTTATCTTTGTAATAGCGTTCGCTTTCAAAAACGATTCCTACTCGGCTGAGTATCAGAGGCATTTTGTAAGCAATGATTGCCTGCTGGTATTCCTTCAGTCCATTCACCTTGTTTCCTGTAAGCTGCCATTTCCACGGTGTCCTGTCGGAAACTCCGGTCAATCCTTCGTAGTAAGTCTGATATGTGTACATCATCTGCACGTGCGTCCAGTCGCCTTGGAATATTGCGCCTGTGTCAAACTGGAAAGTTCCCTGAAACCAGAATTTTGTAAAAAGATGCTCAAATGGAGAAAGTGCTGCATAATTGTTCGTGTTTTCAGCAGTCGGAGAATACACGGACATTCCTCCTTTCAGAAGATTTCCCAAATCCCAGCCAGTTCCAACCTGGAATCCGCCGGTAAATACAAGGAACGGAACAGGTGTGAACGAAATTGAAGTTATCGGCATAATCGACACGGGTGTAACCTCGACTTTTCCCATCAATGAAACGTTCGCATCTTTTACAAGCCAATGGCTTCCAAGCGGAGTCGGAATTGTGTAAGTTCCGTAAAAATTGAATCGACCCTCTACCCCGTTGTATGCACCTGTAGTAGGAGCAAACTGAACTACGTCTTTACTTACAAGACCTGTCGGAACATTTTTGGCCTTAGGATAATATGCAAAATCCACGGAAAGACCAAAATCAATCTTCTTCGGGTTTGAACTTTCAGCTGCAAACAAGGTTGACGCATAAAGCAGTGCAACAACGAAACAGAAAATCTTCTTCATAATCACTCCAAAATAATAAAAGATATATAATAATATGAGAAAAAAAACATAATTACAATGCTCATTTTTTAAGCTGAAAAAGAGCGGAAAACTGAAAGCCGGCGCTTCAGCATGAGAATCTATATTCCAAAAAATAACCGTTACCGAAAAAAAGTCTGCACTCCCGGCAGCAGCCCTGCCGTTCACCGCGGCTGACCGTAATTGGAGTCGGACTGCGCGAACTTTTTTGCCAAAAAGTTCGCTTGCCATCGGTCAGAGCGGCTCGGCGGCATTGCCGCTGCCTTGCGTTTCGCCTTTTTTATTTTATTATGCGTCTCTTTTCTGTAGTATACATTTTTCATGCGTAAGCTATGACCGAAAGCTTCTTTTGTTTACCCTTTGGCGTTTTCGCACTATGATTGTCCTCATGGAAAGCAAACACAAAATGCAGGAACTAAAAGAGGCGGCAAATCTTGCGGGACCTTTGTGCGTCGGACTGGATACGGATTTGTCGTACATTCCCGAATCCGTAAAAAGAGCCGCAGGAAGCGCAGAAGAAGCCGTTCTTTCATACAACAAGAATATAATCAGCCGGATATCCGCCGACAAAAGTGCCTGTTGCTGCAAAATTCAGATTGCATATTACGAAGCGATGGGACTAAATGGACTAAAAATTTATGCGGAAACTTTAAAGGCGGTAAAAGCCGCCGGAATGATTGCCATAAGCGACATAAAACGCGGAGACATAGCGGCAACGGCGGCGGCTTACGCAAAAGCGCATTTTTCAGGAGATTTTGAAACCGATATAATAACCGTAAATCCGTATATGGGATTTGACACGCTTTTGCCGTTTTTGGAATATGCGTCGCCCGAGAAAGGCGGAAAAGGCATTTTTGTTCTTCTATGCACGTCCAATCCGGGGATGACGGATTTGGAGAGGCAGGAACTAAAATCGGGTGGGCTTTTGTTCGAACGTGTAGGAGATGAAATCTCTCGAATTAACGGCGAACTTAAAAAAATCTATCCTGTTCAAACTTGCGGAGCTGTAGGCGCAGTAGTCGGTGCAACCCAAGAAAAAGATGCCCGTCATCTTAGAGATAAATATCCTGAGACATTTTTCTTGATTCCCGGATATGGAGCGCAAGGCGGAGATGCAAAAGTTGCGGCGATTCTGCTGGAAAAATGCGGCGGAACGGTAAATTCCAGCCGAGGAATTCTTTGCGCTTGGAAAAATGACAAAGAACTTTCCGAAAAACGAGAGTTGGGGATTCTTACAATGGAAGACATCGCAGATTCCGCAGCAAGGGCGGCGGTTTTTAGCAAACAGGATTTACTGAACGCAATGCATTCCGTGTAATCGCCCAAATAAATTTGGAACTGTCTTGAAAGTCGGATTCTTTTTGGGCAGTTCGTGCAACAAAAAGCGTGTTCGCCGTAACGAGCATTATCAGGAGAGTAAAATTGTCAAAATCCATCACCGACTGCGAAGAAAATCCCCGTCCTGTTTTTTCGACGGGAACTGTAAATCTTTGTGAAATTGTCCCTGAGGCAAAACCCGAAGGTTCTGTATGGCGGCTAAAAATCTGCACCAAGGGAAGAGATGCAAAACTTCCTTTGCCGGGGCAATTTTTCATGCTCCGGTCGCAAAAAAGCCAACTGCTTTTAGCAAGACCAATCAGTGTTTTTCATGCAGAAAAATCGATATGCGGAGTTGAGGTAAGTTTCCTGATTTTATTGAAAGGAAAAGGCACTGCCGAACTCTGTTCGCTGGATGCAGGCGACAAAGTTCAGATGCTCGGTCCTGTAGGAAACGTTTTTCCCGAACCGAGAAGCGTTTTTGACGGTGGAACGGATTTTTCGGAAAAATCGGACGAATCGTATCTTTCGGAAAAAGTGCTTATCGTCGGAGGCGGAATTGGGGTCGCTCCGGTGGCAAATTTCGCCGAATCTCTTCCTGAAAAATCTTACGATTTTATAGCCTGTTTTAAAAGCGGTTTTTACGGGCTTGAACACATAAATCCAGCCTCGCTTACAATAACCACAGATGACGGCTCTGTCGGAATAAAAGGAATGGTTACAGAAGCCGTCGATTCGGAAAAAATAAAAAAATCAGGCTACAAGGCTGTCTACGCCTGCGGACCTGCGCCAATGCTTGAATACATAAAAAACATTTCCGAAAAAGCGGGCGTGCCTTGCTGGATAAGCATGGAATCCCGAATGGCGTGCGGAGTGGGGGCGTGCCTTGGTTGCGTAATTCCTACGGCGGAAGGAAATCTTCGCTGCTGCAAAGACGGACCTGTGTTCAACTCAAAAATATTGTCGTTCAAAAAATCAAAGCCGAGCCTGATTTTCAAATCGGAAAAACAAACGCAGTCGGAAAGCCCGGATTTGTCCGTTTTGGCAGAAAAAATAAAATTCAAAAATCCGCTGATAGGCTCTTCGGGAACATTTGGCTACGGATCGGAGTACGGTGCGGTTTTTGACGTGAATAGACTTGGCGGAATCGTTTCAAAGGGGCTGACCCTTGAAGCACGGGATGGAAATTCCGGAACAAGACTTTGGGAAACCCCAAGCGGTTTGATGAATTCAATCGGTCTTCAGAATCCGGGAATTCCGCATTTTATCGAACACGAACTTCCCGAAATGCTGAAACTTTCGCCCGTCGCAATTGCAAATCTTTCAGGCTCAAGCCTTGAGACATACATCGAAGGCGCAAAACTTCTTGAAAAAACTGAAATTCCAATAATCGAACTGAACATTTCTTGTCCGAACGTAAGCGCCGGCGGTGCCGCATTCGGAATGAATTGCGATTCGGCGCAAAAAATCGTTTCTGAAATTCGTGCTGTAACAAAAAAGCCTTTGTGGGTAAAACTTACCCCGCAGGCAAAAGAACTGAACGAAGTTGCGCTTTCCTGCATAGAATCCGGAGCGGATGCGATAAGCTTATGCAATTCTTTTCAGGGGGTTGCGATAGACGTGGAAACGGGGCGTCCTGTTTTCGAAAAAATAAAAGCCGGATTCGGAGGTCCTGCCGTCCGTCCGATTGCGGTGCGTCTTGTTTGGGAACTTTACGAAACCATCTTGAAAATTCCAAAAGAATCGCAAGTTCCGATAATTGCGATTGGCGGAATCGCAAATTGGAAGGACGTAATCGAATTTATTATGGCAGGCGCAACTTTGGTTCAGGTCGGAACAAGCACGTTCTCAAATCCGTTTACAATGCCGGAATGTATTGATGGGATTGCCTCTTACATGAAAAGGAAAGGAATAAAATCTTTGGAAGAAATTCGGGGAATCGCTCATTTTGGAAATTAGCGTAATTTTGGGGCATTACAAAAAACGAAAACAAATGGAACGTATTTTTCTTTCCGCACAAAATTTGTTTGTGAAAAAGCGGCGTTTTAATGCGGAATCTGTAAAAATACTGATTGCCGCCTATGCGTTTTTTTTAATTGTTCAGCCGAAAATCGCATTTCAAAACAGCAGTTTCTCGATTCCTAGATTTTTGCCCTTCGATAAAATTTGCGGTTTTCAAATGAAGGTCTATTTTAAGCGGCAAAAATACTGCCGCTTAAAAACACTGCGAGTTTGCAGAACAAACTCGCAGATTTACGTGTACGCTTTTGCGCACGAATGCAGCAGTTAAGAGAATTGATATTCTCTCAACTGCTGCATTTTAGCGAACGCTTTTACAACTGTTCGGCAATCTTGTAGATGAGCCGCTCGGATTTTTCCCAGCCTAAGCATGGATCGGTTATGGATTTTCCGTAACAAAGTTCGTCGGTTTTTTGGTTTCCGTCTTCGATATAGCTTTCTATCATAAATCCACGCAGCAATTTCTTTATCCTGTCATCGTGGCGGGCGGAATGAAGTACGTCAAACACAATCCGCGGCTGGTCAAAAGGATTTTTGTTTGAATTGCAATGATTTGTATCGATGATTACTCCGGGATTTTTCAGATTCCTTGCATCATAAAAATCGCAAAGTCTTATCAAATCTTCGTAATGGTAATTCTGCTGATTGTTTCCGTGTTTGTTTGTAGAACCTCTAAGAATCGCATGGGTGTACGGATTTCCCTCGGAATGAACTTCCCAACCGCGATAGATGAACGTATGCGGAAGCTGTGCGGCAAGAATTGCGTTCATCATCACGGAATAATCTCCGCTGGTAGGATTTTTCATTCCGACGGGAACTTCAACGCCGCTTGCCGTAAGTCTGTGTTCCTGATTTTCAACGGAACGGGCACCCACTGCGACATAGCCTAAAATGTCATCTAAATATTGATAATTTCCCGGATAAAGCATTTCGTCCGCGCAGATAAATCCTGTCTGCTCGACAGCCTTCATGTGCATGTGCCGAGTGGAAATTATTCCCTTGAAAAGGTCGGGTTTTCCCTTGGGGTCGGGCTGATGGAGCATTCCCTTGTAGCCTTCGCCCGTGGTTCTCGGCTTGTTTGTGTAAATCCTAGGAACAATCATTATTTTTTCTTTGACTTTTTCCTGAACAGCGACCAAACGCCCCACGTAATCAAGAACGGCATCTTCCCGGTCTGCGGAACACGGACCGATTACAAGTAAAAGTTTGTCAGACTTTCCTTCAAACAAGGCTTTTAGTTCCGTACGTTTTTCTTCAACGATTTTCTTTACCTTTGCGGTAACAGGATGCATTTCCTTGACTTCCGCAGGAATTGCAAGTTTTCTTTCAAAATTCACATTCATATCAGTTGCACCTCTTTTTCCTTGATAATTTCTTATCTATCACAAAAGTTCTTTTTCGTCATCGTTTAATTCAAAATCTGCGCCAAGAGTTTTGAGTTTTCTAAAATAATCCGGAAAACTTTTTTTTACGGCAGAAACTCCGTCGATTTTTCCGCCGGTCATTGTCAAAAGCGTAACAAGCGACATCACAATCCTGTGGTCGTTATGACCGTCCAGCGGAACGGAAGGACGCTCAAGGTTTCCGCCGAAAATTACAATTCGGTCTTCTTCCTGCAAAGTTTTCACGCCGAACTTGGAAAGTTCCTTGCACATCAAAGTTCCTCTGTCGCTTTCCTTGAGTTTAAGGCGTTTTGTTCCGGTAAATTCGCCTCCGTGCAAAGCTGCCGCCATGCAAAAAAAAATCGGTCCAAGGTCGGGGCAATCGGAAATATCAAGGACGCAATAATTCTCGGAAAGTTTTTTAAAATATTCCCGATAGATTTTGTCTCCCTGAAGACTTTTTGGATTAAGCCCCTCCACCAAAACATTGCCGCCAACAAAATTGAACGCCTCAAAAAATGCGGCATTCGAATAATCCCCTTCGACATTCACGTTTTTTGGGCTGTACGCCTGCCCTCCCGGAACGAAAAGTTTTCCGTCCTTCCAGCCGACGTTTATTCCGAATTCTGATTGCGCACACAAAGTCATGTCTACATAGGGCTTGCTCTCAAAATTCCCTGTAATGGAAATTGTAGAATCCCCGTCAAGAAGCGGAAGGGCAAAAAGAAGCCCCGTAATAAACTGGCTGCTTATGTTCCCCGGAACGGAAAATCTTCCGCTTTTCAAAAGCCCTTCAGTTTCTATTCTGCCATCCACCGCAAGAAAATCGATTCCTTGATTTTTGCAGATTTCTTCGTAAACGGAAAGCGGGCGGCTCATAAGAATCTTGCTTCCTACAAAACTTGAAGGATTTTTGTTCAAAAGTGAAAGCGGAATAAAAAATCTAAGAGTGCTACCGCTTTCGTTGCAGTCAAAAATACGTTTTCCGGAATGGTTCAAACCCGAGTTTTGTATTTTTCCGCCGCATCCGACAATCAAAACTGAATCTCCGCTGATTTCTACGCTTGCACCCAAAACATTCAAGCAGGCTAGAGTTGCTTTTATGTCCTCGGAAAGGGCGATATTGTTTATGATGCTTTTTCCGTCTGCAAGAGCTGCGCATATAAGATAGCGATGGGCCATGCTTTTTGAAGGAGGGGCAATCACTTTTCCTGTGCAGACAGATTTTTTTACAATCATTTACAGCCCTCGGTTTCTATTAAATATTCAATCGCTTCAAAATAACCTTGCGTCCCATGTCCGGTGATTGTTTTTACAGCCACTTTTCCGATGTAACTTATTTGACGAAAATCTTCGCGGTCTTCCACCTTTGAAATATGCACTTCAACAACAGGAATTGAAACAGCTTTTGCCGCATCAAGGATTGCTATGCTTGTGTGCGTGTACGCCCCCGGGTTTATCACAATTCCGTCGAACTTTCCCAAACATGACTGGATTTGGCTTACCAAATCTCCTTCGTGATTGGACTGGTAAACTTTTATTTTTATGCCGAGGCTATGCGCAAATTTTTTTATGCCTTTTACAAGAGAGGCGTAGGTCTCGTTCCCGTAAATTCCCGGCTCTCTGATTCCGAGCATATTTATGTTAGGTCCGTTTATGACTTTAATTTTCACAAAACAACTCCTTCACCTTGTTTGCGGAATCCATTACGATTTCGTTGGATTCAATCGAATAATCCGCAGCGGATTTATAGATGGGATAACGCTCCTTGTAAACGGCTTTGAGTTTTTCGATTGAATTTGAAAGAGGACGGGAAGCAGTCGGACGGATTTTTTCCAATTTCCTGTCCAAAAAGAACAGAATTCCATTGTGCTTCAAAAGCCTTACGTTTTCTTCACGAAGAACGGCTCCTCCTCCCGTTGCAATTATTCCGTTCGATACGGAAGAAAGTTCGGCGCAGACCTTGCTTTCAAGGTTGCGAAAATATTCTTCCCCCATCTCGTTTATGATTTCAGATGGAGTTTTTTCTTCTTTTTTAGAAATCAACATATCCGTGTCGTAAAATTTTCTTTTCATGATATGTGAAAGTTCCAGCCCAAGTGTAGTTTTCCCTGAACCGGGCATTCCGATAAGAACTATGTTCTGTTTTTTCATAAGAAGATTTTTGTAAATTGCATCGGCTTTATTTTGGTCAGGTTCTTGGTCAAAAAACAACTCAAATGCCGCAATCGCCTGTTGAACAAGCATATAAAGTCCGCCTTTTGCCGCAATGCTTTTTTTTTGTGCGGACAACACAAGATTCGTCCTGAGCGGATTGTATATAACGTCAACAAGTCCTTCAAGTTTTTGAAAATTTTCAAGCGAAAGCGGACAGCCTGCGACATCGGGAAACATTCCGCTTGGCGTAGTGTTTATGATGAACGCAGCGTCCGCATGGTGAAAGCTCGCTTTTTCATAAGTGATTGCTCCGGGCTTTTCAGAGCGGCTTACTACAATCGTCTCGTTCGCTTCCAGCGATTTTGCAACGGCAAGCGCAGTCCGGCTTGTTCCGCCTGTTCCCAAAATCAAAACTTTTTTCCCCTTTATAGAAACCCCCATGGAATTCACAAGTCTTTTTAAGCCCTCAAAATCGGTGTTGTAACCGATAAGTTTTCCGCCTTTGTTTACAACTGTGTTCACCGCACCGATTTTACGGGCATTCTCTTCGACAAAATCAAGAAAGGGAATTACTTTCTGCTTGTACGGAATCGTAACGTTGATTCCCTTGAAATCTTTTTTTCGCATGAAATCCGAAAGTTCATTTTCAGGGATTTCCTTTAGAATGTAATCGTAAGAGCCGATTTGGTTGTGGATTTCTTTTGAGTAACTGTGGCACAATTTTTCGCCTATCAAGCCGTATTCCATAGAAGCCTAATTTCCTCCGCCAAAATAGTCAGTGCCGTAACGACCGCTCAAGGCATCGTAAATCACAAGAGCGGAAACGCTGTCTACAACAATCCTTGCCCTGTGGATTATCGTAGGGTCGTGCCGACCTGCAACCTTGAGTTTTGCGTTCTCGTTTTTCGACATATCCACAGTATCCTGCTCTTTGTAGATTGACGGAGTTGGTTTTACGGCGCATCTGAACAGAATCGGCATTCCGTTTGAGATTCCGCCGTTTATTCCGCCGTTATTGTTGCTTTTGGTGATAATTTTTCCGTTTTCGTACCTGAAAGAATCATTAAAGTCGCTTCCAAGTCCGTTAACTTTTCCGAATCCCGCACCGAACTCGATTCCCTTTATCGCAGGAATCGAATAAATCGCATACGAAATCATTCCTTCGAGCGTCTGAAACCACGGCTCTCCAATTCCTCCGGGAACGCCGACAATTACGCTTTCAAGGACACCACCCACGCTGTCGCCCGATTTTGCTATTTTCTCGGCATAAGCCTTCATTTCGCTTGCCTTTTCAGAATCCAAAACAGGGAAATTTGTTTCAGGAAGTGCAAAAATATCCTTTTTGTAATCTAGGAAGTCTCTGTCCTGAATGCCGCCCAAACTCTTTATGTGCGTGCCGATTTTTATGCCCTTTTTTTCCAATTCGGGAATGACAATCGCCCCTGAAGCAACCAGAGCAGCGGTCAGGCGACCGCTAAAATGTCCCCCACCACGATAATCCTGAAATCCGTGATATTTTAGGTTCGCCGTGTAATCCGCATGTCCCGGACGGGCAAGCGCAGCCGTCTTTTCGTAGTCGCTAGAATGTTGGACTGAATTAGGAATCAATATACAAAGCGGAGTGCCGGTTGTCTTTCCGTTAAAAACTCCGCTTGCAATAATGAACTCGTCTTTTTCAACCCTTGCCGTGGAAATACTTCCGCTTGGACGGCGCAACGAAAGGCGGCTTCTTATAAAATCTTCATCAACGGCAATGCCGGGCGCAAGACCGTCCAAGACTGCCCCGATGTATGGCCCGTGGCTTTCTCCAAAAAGCGTTACCAAAAGATTGTTCCCCAGAGTGTTTTTCATGCCTAACTCTCCAAAACCGTGCAAAGCCGCCTTTCAATCTCACCGATATTCATATCTCGGATTTCATAAGTTCCGGGTTCGTTCACCAAGATGCATGAAATCGTTCCATTAGAACCCTTTTTATCGTGACTGATTTTTTTCATGACTGCATCTACGTCCACATTGCATTTTCGGGGAAGTCCAAGTTTTTCAAGAACAGGGATAAGCATATCTTTGACATTTTCAGATACCATGCAGAGCATGCCGAGGGCAACGCATTCACCGTGAAAAAACTTTTCCTGTGAGCAAAGTTCTATCCCATGACCTATCGTGTGTCCGAAATTCAATACTTTTCTAAGACCCGATTCCCGTTCGTCTTTTTCAACGACTTCGGCTTTTAGCTGAACGGAACGCAGTATGATTTGCTCAAGATTTTTTGAATATTCGTCCTCTTGAAAAACCTTAAAAAACTCGCTGTCGAATGTAAGAGCCATTTTCACGGATTCCGCAAGTCCGTTTGAAATCTGTCTTGCAGGAAGACTTCCAAGCAATTCTACGTCAATAAGAACTTTTTTAGGTTGCCAAAAAGCACCGATTATATTCTTTACTCCATCAAAATTTACGGCAGTTTTTCCACCGACAGAAGAATCCACGCACGAAAGAACCGTTGTTGGAACATTGTAAAAATCAATTCCGCGCATATAAGTCGCCGCCACAAATCCTGCAAGGTCTCCGACAAGCCCGCCGCCCACAGCCACAACCGCATCTTTTCGGGTAAAGCCGTTTTTTACCATTGCGGAAAAAAGGGTCTGCATGGTCTCGAGCGTCTTATGCTCTTCTCCGCTATTTATCACGGCGACAACGGGAAAAGCGCATTTCTTTGAAACAAGCCCTGCGTAGTCAATCGGAACGCCTGAATCCGTGACGATAAGAACCTTCCTTTCCAAGTTGAATTCTTTTTCCGCCTTTGAAAGCCCGCCCCTTTCTATGACCACATCATAACTGTTCTTTCCTAAGTTAACCGGAACTACCATGTTTATGCCTTTCCTTTACAATATAATACGATTTACTTGAGGCTAAAGTTTCCTGTTCAGTTCGTAAGAACCGAGCACTTTTAAAAGCCTGCATTTTTTCGAAAGCGATTCTATCATTTCTTGGGATTTTTCGGTAGAAAGTCGTCCTTCAACTTCAACGTAAAAATAATACTCCCACTGGCTGTTTTTCAGCGGACGACTTCTAATTACGCTCAGGTTGTAGCCGTACTCGCCGATTATATCAAGGACTTTTACCAGCGAGCCGGACTCGTTTTTTACAACAAACATCATTATGAACGAACTGTAGTCCTCCGTGTTCAAAAGTTCCTTTTTCACTTTTGAAAAGACCGCAAACTTTGTGGAATTCGACGAGTTTTCATTAATATTAGGAGCAAGCACCTCAAGCCCATAAAGTTCCGCCGTCTCTGAACTTGCGATTGCCGCAACAGTTCTGTCCGAATTGTCCGCAAGCTGCTTTGCCGCCATCGCAGTGTTCGCCGCCGACTTCCGTTCCCATCCGTGTTCCTTTATGAATTTATCGCACTGATCCAAAGCCTGCTGATGGCTTACCACCAAACGAATATCTTTGATTGAAGTTCCCTTTAGCGCAACAAGATTTTGTGTAACAGGCAAAGCATAGATTCCATTCACATAGAGTTTTCCTGTAAACATAAGGTCTGAAACCTGTCCTACCTCGCCTGCAAAACTGTTCTCGATAGGAAGAACCGCCACATCGCATTCTCCATTCTCAACGGAAGCATATGCAGATTCAAAATCGGAATATGGAACAAGCACTCCGTCAGGAAAAATCTTTTTTGCGGCGATATTAGCGAACGCTCCCTCTATTCCGCAGTATGCAATTTTAGCTCCCTCAAGAAGTTTGTGCTGATACTTTTTTGAAATATCCATCAAATCCTGAATGAACTGAACGTAGTATGAACGAAGATTTTCATCCTTTATAAAACGAACGCATCGTTCTATTACCTGCTTTTCCCTTGAAGAATCAAACACAGGAAGACCGTTTTCCTTTTTGTACTCGGCGACTTGAACAACCAGATTCATCCGCTTTTCAAAAAGCTCTGCCATTTTTTGGTCAATTTCATTGATTCCTGCTCTGGAGTTCTCTAAGTCCGTCATTTGAAAATCTCCTAAATGAATTTATATTTTTGGGCGCAAAGGCATCTTGCAAGCGGCTTTTCGGGGTTCCGCTTTTCGCTTCATTCCTGCATTCGCCTTCGCTCATTCCGGAACGGCTACGCCGCCCCTACAATCCGGCGCAGGTAAAATCCTACACATATCATTGCATTTAAATTCTGCAACGCTTCGAGTAAATTCCCTTGCAAAACTTACTTACGCTTTAATGAACGCAAATACGATTTATGCTCATCGGAAACTCGGTAACTTTCTATAGCCTTCTGAATTGTTTTGTTGTGCGTCCATTTATCCAGTTTCTTTTGCTCGATGAACGGAATCGACGCATCGTATTGCTTTGCAAGTGCAGTGGCAAAATACCATGCGATTATCATATTCACGTAATATTCATCCGACCGAATGGCAGAAACCAATTCCAATGATTCGCTCTTAAAATGCTCGCCAAGAAAAAATGTCAAAAGCATTTCGATTCCAAATCGGATTGTGTATGTTTTTTCGGATTCTACCCATTCCTGAATCTTTTTGTACAACGCAGGAATATTTTTTGAAAGCACTTTCGGACTCATGGAATCGCATGTTGCCCAATTATCCACATACGGAAGAAAAATATCGATTGCGTGAACTGCCGAATCAAAATCCTTGATTCTTTCGATAAGAAAAGCGTGAAGATTGTTTTCTTCAAAAAAAGTGTGCGGAAGTGTTTGCATGAATTCTTCCGCCTCCGGAGTTCCAAAAATCTCCTTTGCAAACGAACGAACAGCCGGCGTTCTGACCCCGATTATGCTTTCGGGTGCGAGTGTAGGTAAAAGTCTTTGCTGAAAACGCTGATAAGTCGTATCCTGCAAGTCGAACAATTTTTCCTGAATCGCCGTTCGTTTCATAAAGCGAGTATATAAAAAATGCGGACGGCGGACAAGGCGGCGCATTGATTTTCGCTGAATCAAAAAAAAGCAGCCTCACCTGGTGTGAAGCTGCTTTTATGCCGTCGGCATTAAATTAAGGAAAAACCTACTACAAAGCTTTCAGTTGAGCTGCTGTAACTTCAGTGGTCTTTGTGCCTCTACCGTTTACAGGCTCGCTTAGGGTTAAAATATTTCCTTCAACTTTCCAAGTACATACTTCGTTTGCGCTAAGCTCTGATGTCATGTTTAGCTTATTACCAGCTTCCAGTTTGTAAGTACCGCATCGACCTGTTTGTTTATACAGGCTACCACCTACCTTGATTGCGCCGATACATCTTTTTGTAGTGCTATCATAGTACATGTAAACGTCTTTCAGAACATCAAAATCCACTTTCCATACTGTGTTTTCAATTGCTGCTCCGGAAGGAGTCGCACCACCACCACTACCACCAGCGCCGCCGCCACTACCACCAGCGCCGCCGCCACTACCACCAGCGCCGCCGCCAGCTGGCTGCTTACAACCTGCAAATACCAGCGCCGCCGCCATAACAGTCAACGCACCAACAATGGAAATCAGTTTTTTTCCATTCATAACAATCTCCCTCCATAGATTCATTTCTATGGATATTCAATGATTTTTACCTATGTAAAATAGGTTTGTTTTTGCGGAAGCCGAGCATAGCGAGGCTTCCGCAAAACAACTCTTTCAAGTTGTTTTGCTAGTGTACACTAGCAAAACAACTCTTTCAAGTTGTTTTGCTAGTGTACACTAGCAAAATTTTATAATTTTTTTTTCCGGAATGTGCGTTTTTTATTCTTGGAACAGGGGAGTTGAAAGATAACGTGTTCCCGTATCGGGAAAAAGAACGACTATAGTTTTTCCTTTGTTTTCAGGACGTTTTGCAAGCTGAATCGCTCCCCAAAGGGCTGCGCCGGAAGATATTCCCACAAGAACGCCTTCTTTTTTTCCGACAAGTTTTCCGGTTTCAAATGAATCTTCGTTTTTGACGGTTATTATTTCGTCATAGATTTTTGTGTCCAACACATCAGGGATAAATCCTGCTCCGATTCCCTGAATTTTGTGTGCGCCTGCCGTTCCTTTTGAAAGCACGGGAGAATCCTCCGGTTCTATGACAGCAACTTTTATTTTAGGGTTCTTGGATTTTAAGTATTGCCCGACACCCGTAACGGTTCCGCCTGTGCCAACTCCTGCCACAAACCAGTCGATTTTTCCGTCAGTGTCGTTCCAAATCTCAGGGCCTGTTGTTTCTGTATGCGCTTTTGGGTTTGCAGGATTTGTAAATTGTCCTGCTATAAAACTGTTTGGCGTGGAATCTTTTATTTCTTCCGCCTTTTCGATAGCTCCTCGCATCCCCTTTTTGCCGTCCGTCAAGACAAGCTGCGCTCCGTAGGCTTTCATAAGCTGTTTTCGTTCGGTTGACATATTTTCAGGCATTACGATTATAAGTTTGTACCCACGGGCAGCGGCTACCGACGCAAGTCCGATTCCCGTGTTCCCGGAAGTAGGCTCAATAATGGTAGAATCTTTGTTCAATATTCCTTTTGATTCCGCATCGTCAAGCATTGCCTTTGCCACCCTGTCTTTTACGCTTCCTGCAGGATTCATGCATTCCAGTTTTGCAAGAATTTTTGCTTCAAGTGCGAACTGTTTTTCTATGTGGGAAAGGCGCAAAATCGGCGTGTTCCCGATAATTTGGTCTATCGACGAATATATTTTTGACATTGCGGACTCCTTGTTTGTTCTACTTATAGATTATGTTCTTTTGACTGTCAAGTTTGTCTTTCGGAAAAATCCAGCACGATTTCTTTGGAATTAACACAATTTTATTGCTTTTCAAAAACTTGAATATATAATTACCATGCTGTTCCCAAAAGGGTACATCAAAAGAGGAGTTGAACAAAATGCCAAACTACACTATTCTTACTCCCCCCCCCCCGTCCTTATAACTTTTTCTTACACAATAAAACGTCTCACACAAAACGCACAGGGCGGACTTTCCGTTCCCGTGCGTTTTTTATATCGTCATGTCCTATGGATTGGGACCCGTCAATCTGAATGTATAGGGGAGGGAAGGACCTTTTTCGGATAAAAGTTCCTGCCCTCCCCTACGAC
>CAJPOF010000019.1 GCA_905372235.1 uncultured Treponema sp. | reverse complement strand
AATAAAATGTTTATTTTCAGCCGCCGAAAATGTACGGATGAAAAACACGGGTGGGTTTCGGCATTGCCGGAACGTCGAATATTGACTGAATTTTGCATTGCAAGAATCAGGAATTCGACAATTCTCGACTTTTGACAAAGTCTGCGTTTGCCGAATTTATTAAAAGAGGTAAAAATGATGAAAAAGATTTTTAAAATTTTAGTGTTCTTTCTGATTGGGCAAAGTGCGTTCGCCTATTCAGGACTTATGGCAGGTCAAGCCGGCAAACTGAAAATCGCCAAGACTCGATATTTCGATATAATATACACGCCCCAGTCCGAAGCAACCGCAAATCTCCTTTTTGAAAAAGCTGACGGACTTTTTGAAGAACTGTGCCAGCTCTATAAAGTTCCAAACAGATTCAGAACGACGGTTACAATCGGCCATTCGCAAGATATGTTCAATGCGTATTTTACGGCTTTTCCGTACAATTCAATCGTCATGTACGACACTCCGCCAACGGATTCGTTGATGGTTTTCTCGGACTCATTTTTGAACACGTTCCGCCATGAACTTACCCATGCAATATCCTACAATTCAAAGAATAAATTTTGGTACGGAGCTTCTCGTATTTTTGGAGATGTTATAAATCCCGCTCTGTTTACAATTACGATGGGCTGGGCGGAAGGTGCCGCCGTCTCCACGGAAAGTAACCTTGGTGAAGGTCGGCAGAACAGCGATTTGCACAAACTTTTGGTAAAACAGGCAAAAATCGAAGGAAAATTCCCCAAATATTCGGAAATTCACGGAGCAAGGGACATTTCTCCGGGCGGAAACTTGAGCTATTATTTTGGCGGCGCTTTTTCGGAATATCTGCAAAAAAAATACGGATTTGAAAAATACGCTCAATTTTGGTACAACGCAGTAAATATCCAGCGTCCAAGTTATCTTTTCTATTTTTCAAACTTTAAAAAAGTATACGGAATAAAAATCGCTCAGGCATGGGAAGAATTTTTCGATTCCATTGAAATTCCCGACGTGAACGCAAACCCGTGGGAAGAAGATTGGTGTTCATTGCAAAAATCTTCGTCCATGATGAACGTCGGACGCTCTATGTATCCTGCGCTGACGGCAAGCCGAATCGGCTACGCATATTATGACTATTACACATCCAAAATAATTTTTATCGATAAAAAAACCGAAAAAGCAAAAACCGTCGCCAAATCCTACAATTTTCTAGGCATGAGCCTAAGCCCCGACGGAAAATTCATTGCGCTTTCTTCATACAGACCGCATAACAATTTCACAAAAATTTATCTTTCCCTTGTAAACACGGAAAACAAAGCCGTCTACAATCTAAAAGAACCCGGCTTGCGAGAGGGAACGGTTTTCTTCAGCAACGGAAATTATTATGTCGCAGCCGTAAAAACCATCTCGCAAAATTCTTCGCTCAAGATTTACAAAATAAATCTGAACAAAAAAAACAAAATAATGGAGGTAACTGAAATTTCCGAGTTCAAAGCTCCGTTCGGAAAGCAGATTTTTTCGACTTCCGGAACAATGGACGGGAAAATTTTCTTTGCCTACAAAGATGGACTTGATTTTTCGATATGCGTATACGATTTTGAGCAAAATCTGTTCCGTCAGTTTTTTGCAAACGCACCCGACACGGACGAAAAATCTGTATTCCTGCAATTGAACACAGCCGTCAACGGCAAGGTGTCGTTTACCTTCACGCAAAAAGGCACTATGCCCCGCCTTGGAATTTTTAACTACAATTCCGACTTTTCCGATACGAGTTTTGATTTTTGCACAAAGGATTCTTCGGGCGGCGTTTTCAATTCCGGTCTTATTGACGACAGCAAAAAAGCCGTTTTTGTCGGGCATTTTTTTGAAGAAATGAAAATCATGCTTGCGGATTTGAGCAAAATGGATTTCAGGTCGGTTTCCGCAATCGGAAAAGAATTCGAACAGCTTTCTTTAAAAGAAAACCTTCCGAACGGCGATAACGATTTTCCAAAAATCCAAGAAAATTCAATCTCTGAAAAAAAATCCGGCGAAAACTCGGAAGAAAAACTCCCAATAGAATCGGAAAGCAAAAAATATTCCTCGTTCAAATATACGTTCACAGGACCGCACGGAGTTTTCGCTCCGCTGGGAATGACACATTCCTACGGTTTTCGGAAAAATCAAAACGGCACTTTTAACTTAACTCAATTATTAAATCCTATCGGGGTTTCTTATTTTTCCGCATCGCCGTGGACGAATCCGATATGGGGATTTTCCGCAAGCTACAACCCTTTTACGGAAAGTTTTTCAGTTTCGGCACTCGCACACTTCGCCGGAAATAAAACCGTCTGTCGCCTCGGCGGAAACTCGGAGTTTGATTTTAGCGGATTCAAGCAAACCTATGAAACTCTCAACTTTTTGTACATTCAAAGAATTGCAGGAACAACCTTTTTCGAGATTGTAGATAACGGAGTCTTTTTTTACGGTCGTCAAAGTCTATTTGACTTGGGCGAAAAAATCAAAGAGCAAGGAATATCAAATATTTTCGGAATTCTAAAAAATCCCGACATGACAAAATATCTTTATGCGAGCAATGCGATTATGATGGGTCTTGGAAACATAAATAAACTTTCCCCCGACACAAATTCCCAAATCGGCTGGAATGCATTTGTAACGTTCCAAAATAATTTTTTTGAATCGTTCGCTGCAAAAAACGACATTATTTCGAATTCGTATAATTTGGGGCTATTTTTCAGCGTGAAAATTCCAAAACTTTTGCCTTTCGAAATGTATAAGATGACCTTAAATCTTCCGACATCTCTTTCGGCAGAACTTTTTCCGTCGCAGAATTATTTTGCCTCGCTATCCGCATCCATGATTCTTTTTGCGACCGAAATCCAACGTTCAACGAATACGCTGCCGCTTTTTTTCTTCAATAGATTTTCCGTAAAAACTTCTTACACGGGAAATTTTGCGGACACAATTAGCACTCCGCTTCCGAACATGGCGATACAGAACGCTCCTATTTATGCGGAGAAACTTTTCACTGGCAAAGCCGAATATTACGACGAGTTGGCGTTCACGGTGAGCCTTGAAGCGACCCCGAATTTTGGCGGATTCGCTCGGTCTAATTTCAAGATTTCGTTTGACTGTTCGCTTCTTTTTAGACCTTGCAATCTTCCGAACCAAAATAAATTTGGCTTGGCGCTTATGGGTGTTGCTTTACTTTAAATACCCCGAATGTCGTGTTTCTATTTTTTTATAAATATGCATACGGCGTATCTGAAAAATTAAAATGTACGAATTAATGGGGCTTCCAAATGGCGGCGGATGGGGAATAAAAGTTTGCAAAAACAATAAAACTCCTCCGCCGTCCGCCTTTGAAAAATTAAGGATAAACACAAGGATTTGCGATTTATCTTGGCTTGATTCTTTACAAAAACTCTTTTATTGTCATAATAAACTGCCATAATAAGGAGACTTTAAAATGAGCATCATCTCTTCTTCCGTCATCAAAAATCGAAACAGACAGATAGCCATTATCGGGGCTTTCAGCGCGCTTATCATTCTCATGGGAATCCCCGGACTCCACCTAGGATATATTCAGCTCAATCCTGCAACATCGCTTACAATAATGCATATTCCGGTCATCCTTTCGGCAATCCTTGCAGGGCTTCCGGGCGCTCTTGTTACAGGAACGGTTTTTGGTCTTACAAGCCTTGTAAATGCCGCCGCAAATCCATCCGGAGTGCTTGACCCCCTTTTTGTAAATCCGCTGATTTCAGTTTTGCCAAGGATTCTCTTTGGAACGTTCTGCTGGATTCTTTTCAAATTAATTGATTTTATTCCGCATCTTCCTAAATCAATAAACAGTGCGGTAACGGCATTTTTGGGAACGCTTTGTCACACCACTTTAGTCATCGGCTCGCTTTTTGTGTTTGCGTCTTCAAAAACCGCAGAAGCAATGGAAGGTGCCGGCTTCATTGCAGTTATGACCGTAATTCTTCCGGGCGCAATCATGGAGGCTGTCGCGGCAATTATTGTCTGTTCTGCAGTGATAAGTGCAATTTTCGTAACATCCGTATCAAAATCGAAATTTTCCCGATTGGAAAAAGACAATCTTCGCAGTACGGAAAATAACAACTCCGAAGCAAATGACAAAAAAGAGGCTTCCCCTGACAAGGAAAATCAGGAAACCGTATGAGAATCGTAATCGTAGGTGCAGGATTTACAGGAATCCAGCTTGCAAAAATTCTTATTAACGAGAAAAACAACGTTGTAGTAATCGATAACGACGAAGAACGCATGAGGCACATTTCCAATCGGCTTGACTGTTCGGTTCTGGTTGCAGACGGAAACAATCTTGAGACCTTGGAAAAAGCCGGAATCGCCAAGGCGGACGCCATGGTTTGCGTCACAAGCAGCGATGAAGTCAATATGATAACCTGCTCCCTTGTGGATGCGGTTTATCCCGACATTTTGAAAATCGCGCGAGTCCGAAACTACGCATATTATGTGAATACTGCCGAAGCAAGCAAATCGCACGCAAATACATTCTCCGGAAAGCACAGACCGCTCTACGGAATCGATTATATGATTCACCCCGACGTAGAGGCGGCAAAAGCCATTGTTCAGGCTGTGGAAAACGGAGCTGTGAGCAATGTCTTTACATTCGGCGAATCGGAAAAACAGATTTTCAGAATAACCGTAGCCGACGAAAGTGTGTTCGCAGGCCACAAACTGATGGAAATCAAGAACCTGACGGAAGAACATCTCTTGGTTTCGTATATCGAAAAAGACGGCGAAGGCTTTCTGCCAAATGGAAATACGGTAATGGAAGCCGGCTGCACACTCGGAATCCTTACGGAAAAAAGCCGAATAAGCAAAATCCTTGAACTTTGCGGTTCAAAACAAAAGGAATTAAAAAAAATCGCAATAATCGGGGCGGGGCGAATCGGCACTCTAGTGGCAAGCAGAATTATCGAGCCTAAAAAACTTTCGTTGTTCAAAATGCTAAAAACCAAGTCGGCAAAAAGGGTATCTCAAAAACTTTTGATAATCGATTCGGACGCAGACCTTGCAAAATCCGCAGCCGAACGTTTTGAGGAAGCCGAAGTTTGCCTTGGAGACGCAACAGACGAAAGTTTTTTGCGTGAAGAAGGAATTCCGGATTTTGATTTGGCGATATGTTCCACGCACAACCACGAATTGAACATGGTTCTTGCGGCATATCTTGAATCCTTGGGGGTAAAGCAGTCGATAAGTCTTGTAACAAGTTCCGCATTCGCAAAAATTGCCGAAAAACTCGGAATTGACGTTACCGTAGCCCTTCGCGATGTGGTTGTCGATTCCATAATGAGTCATCTTAGAGGAAAATCCGTAAAAGAAATCCACACCGTTACAAATGGCGACCTGGAAATAATCGAATGTGTGCTTCCCAACGATTCGCCGGTAAACGGTAAAAAAGTCAAAGAACTTTCCGATCCGGGAAAATATCTTGTTCTTTTGGACAAACATTCCGGAAATGAAGATTACGAAATTGCGAACGGCGAAACCGTCGTATCTATCGGCGACCATCTTGTCTTAATCTCGCAAGCGGATTATTCAAAAAAGATTTTGGAATTCTTTGGGAACAACAGGGAATAGCACTGCGCATGAAAATGTTTTTAAATCTTTTGAGAATCAATTCAATTCTGGTGGCGATTGTCGGAACGACTATGCTGATGCCCTTTCTCGTTTCTTTTTCCCTGCATGAAGAATCCCGGCTCATGCTTTCGTATCTGATTCCGATGCTTTCCGGCTGGATAATTCTTCTTGCCGTAAATATTCCACTAAGAAAACGCAAAATAAACCTGACGATTCGTTCGACATACGTAACCGTTGCGTGCGCATGGATTTTTTCCAGCCTTTTCGGCGCAATTCCGATTTTCGCAAGCGGCTGCTCCGCATCTTTTACCGATGCTTTTTTTGAAAGCTGTTCCGGTTTTTCCACAACTGGTGCAACAATTTTCGGCGAAGTCCAAAACCTTCCCCGGAGCATGAATCTTTGGCGATGCCTTACGCATTGGCTTGGCGGAATGGGAATCGTCGCCCTTACCGTAGCTCTTCTTCCGCTTTTGGGCGTAGGCGGTTTTCAGCTGATAAAGGCAGAAACCACCGGTCCGGAAAAAGGCAAGATGACCGACAAAATAACCACAACCGCAAAACTCTTGTGGATTATCTATTTTGTCCTGACAGCTGTAGAAACAATCGCATTAAAAATCGCAGGAATGGATTTTATAGATGCAATCTCGCACGCATTTTCCACATTGGGAACGGGCGGATTTTCAAGCAAAAACGCAAGCGTTGCCGGATACAATTCCGCCGCAATCGACATAATAATAACCGTTTTCATGTTCCTTGCAGGAATCAACTTCAGCCTGTACTTTTATATTCTGACCGGTCACTGGAACGACGTAAAAAAGAATTCCGAACTAAAAGCTTATGTCGCCGTCAACCTTCTGTGTATTTTAGGCGTTTCGCTTCCATTGATTCGAATGTACGGCGGAATCGGAAGTGCCTTGAGATACGGCTCGTTTCAGGCGCTTTCAATCAGCTCGACAAGCGGCTTCGCCACCGCCGATTTTACAGCTTGGCCAAGCGTATCCCAATTTTTCATTTTTCTTTTATTTTTTATCGGCGGCTCTTCCGGCTCAACAAGCGGCGGCTTTAAAATCATTCGATGGGTTGTACTTTTCAAACAGTTGAACAACGAGACAAAAAAAATCCTTCATCCGCACGGAATATTTACCCTACGCCTTGACGGTTCGCCAAGAGACAACGAAATTGTTTCCGTGGTCACCTCTTTCCTGGTGATATTTTTTTCGCTAATCGGAATCACAACCCTGTTCGGCTGTTTTGCGAACTTGGACATACTCACGGCATTTACCGGCGCAATGTCAATGGTAGGAAACATCGGTCCGGGATTCGGCAAACTTGGTCCGCTTTTTAATTATGGATTTTTGCCGGATTTCCTTAAATGGTGGTATTGCTTTGCAATGCTTGCCGGAAGATTAGAATTATACACAATGATAATTTTCTTTTTCCCAAGTTATTGGAAAAAATAAATCTAAAGGTCTTTTATGATTACCGTTTCGTTCGAAGGCAAGGGAAAGTGCGGACTCTGCGAATGGATTTATTTATCCATAAAAAATCAAATATCGGGCGGAACTCTCAAACCCAACGAAAAACTTCCGTCAAAACGAACTTTGGCAGAAAATCTTGGCGTCAGCGTAATAACAGTGCAGAACGCCTATTCTCTTCTGATTTCCGAAGGATACATTTATTCTATCGAAAAAAAAGGTTTTTTCGTCACGGAACTACGCCCGGTAAAACACAAAAATATTCCCTCCGTCAAAACAAAGGAAAATCTCGTCGAAAAAAAAGAATGGCTGGCTGATTTCAGCAGCAATTCTACCGGCTACGAGAAATTTCCATTCGCACTATGGTCGCACACGATGCGGCAAATCCTGAATTCCAAGGACGAAAAACTCCTTCAACGAGTCGGAATAAAAGGTGTCGCTCCACTTAGAATCGCTCTCGTAAAACATCTTTTGGAATTCCGAAGCATGAACGTAAAACCCGAACAGATTGTAATCGGAGCAGGCACGGAAAATCTTTATTCGATGGTAGTTCAGCTTTTGGGGCAAGATAATATTTTCGCCGTAGAAAATCCGGGTTATCGAAGAGCGGCTAAAGTCTTTGAACTCAACGGAACAAAAGCACTTCCCGTAAAAATCGATGAGCATGGCATGAATCCGGACGAACTTGAAAAATCAGGCGCAAATGTGGCTCATGTTTGTCCAAACCATCATTTCCCCACAGGAATAATCATGCCAATCCGCCGACGCCAAGAAATTCTTGCTTGGGCAAACAATGGAAACAACCGCTACATTCTAGAAGATGACTACGACAGCGAATTCCGCTTTATCGGAAAACCCCTTCCAACCCTGCAAAGCTCCGATCCATCCGGGAAAGTCATATACATAAATTCCTTCACTAAAACGCTGGCGCCATCTTTCAGAATAAGTTTCATGGTACTTCCCGAACGGCTTATTCCCCTTTTTGAAGAAAAGCTGGGATTCTATTCATGCCCTGTAAGTGCGTTCGAACAATACACCCTAGCCCGCTTCATTTCAGAAGGCCATTACGAAAAACACATAATCCGCATGAAAAATTTTTATAGAAATCTACGCAACAACCTGATTGGGGCGTTGCAAAACAGCGCCCTTTCAAAAATTTCAAGTTTCCACGAAAAAGAATCCGGACTGCATTTTCTTTTAAAAATCGATAGCAAATATTCTTCGGAAGAACTTGAAAAACGCCTGAAAGAGCGGGGCATAAATCTTCCGCTTCTCAAAAACTTTTATTATCAAAAAATACCCGAAAATGACGACAAAACTTTTGTGGTAAATTACAGCGGAATAAAAAAAGAAAATATTGAAAAAGCCGTCCTCAAAATCGAAGATGCCCTTTGCTAAAAAACGCCGCCAATAAAACAAAAAGAGCGACGGTCCAAATTTCTTTGAAAACCTGTCGCCGTTTTTCCAATCTAAAGCAGTTCGGCGTAAAATTATCGCCTAGTTCTTAGCCCTTTCCACGAACGAACCGTCCCTGGTGTCGATAACGATTCTTTCTCCGTCGCTTATAAACAAAGGAACCCGAACTTCTATACCAGTATCAAGTGTCGCAGGCTTCAGCGACTTTCCTGAGGTATCGCCCTTTACTCCCGGTTCCGTATATGTAACCGTCCGTGTTACCTGAACAGGCATATCAATTCCGACCGGTTTTCCCTCGTAGAATGTAAGCTTCACATCAAGTTCGTCTTCAGGCGTTATATAGCCTGCATAATCGCCCAAATTATCCTTAGGAAGCTCAAATTGTTCGTAAGACTCCTGATCCATGAACACATAAGTATCGCCATCGATATAAGAAAGTTTTGTGACGTGGGATTCAAGGTCAACCTCATCAAATTTTTCACCGGCATCAATTCCAAGATCCATCGTAGATTTTGTAACAAGATTCTGCACACGAAGATTCGTCACCATTCCGGCACGTCCCGAACGCTGACCGAGCATTTTCTGGACAATAAGCGGATTTCCTTCATACATAAAAGCCGTTCCAACTTTCAACTGCGATGTCATTAACATATCTGTAACCCCTGTAAAAAAATTAAGCGTGATGGACAATATTACTATTTTTTCAAATAAAAGTCATCTGCTTTATCAGGGGATTCTGGTAGCAAGCCGTCGGCGGCAGTTCCAGGATTCCGCATTCTCCAGCCTAGTCGCTTACTTCGTTCCCTAGGGAAACTCGCAGTGTTTTACAAATCTAGTTAAAAATCTAGTTGATTTTTCTTCATTTTCTCCTTATACTTACTTTACAGGAGGTTGGTATGGCTTTATCACTTGCTTTGAACAACAATGTTTACGAGGTCGGCTCTTTTGATGCAAAAACTTATTTTGCGGAACTGCTCAGAAAGGTGCAGGCTGGATTTGTAATCAGCATCACCAAAAACGGAAAGCCCGTGGCGATAATGCAAAGTCCTGAACGTAAAAAAAACACTCAGGCGCTTGAAGCTTTTAACAAACTGAACGCAATCGGAGCAAAAATCTCTGCCCGTAACTCTAAAAACGCAATATCAGTTTCCGAACTGCATGAGATAAAAAACGATGGCAGAAAATATTGAATTTCCATGTTTTGTGGCTGACTGTTCTTTTATAGCCTCTTTTTTCTTAGCCAGCAAAACCGAAGACGAGCCGAAAACCGCATCGGACGCAATTCTTTCGTTGATTCAGAATAACGGTCAGATTATAGTTCCGCCATTGTTTTGGTACGAAATCGGCAATGTTCTTTTAAACTGCACAAAACCGTCAAAAATTACAGGCGTTCCTCGCATAACAAAAACCGAATGCGCAGAAATACAAAGGAATCTTTCGCTTTTGCCGATTGCCACGGACAGCCTTCCGGACAACGAAATTCGCTCGAATATCCTTGTATATGCCGAACAATATGCCCTGTCATATTACGATGCATCTTATATCGAGCTTGCCGTAAGGCTGGGATTGAAACTAAAAACATTCGACAAAGATTTAAAAGCCGCTGCCGATGCGGAAAACATATAGAAATTTTGTTTTGTATAGTTCTTTGAAATAAGGTTTTCGGACTTTCGACTTGGGAGGCATATAATTGGAAGGACAATTTTGTTTTCCCGGATAAACCGCGCAAGGCATGGAGCCGTGCCGAAGGCAGTCTTTTTGCTTCGTCGTTCAGACGAAACAAAAAGACCGAGCGGATAGCGGGCGGCGTAACGCCGTTGGGAATATGCCTTTCGCCCAAAATATAAAAAACAATATGGATTCTTTTTATTTCGCCGTTTTTTGTAATTATTTATTGAGAATAAAAAATCCACACCGCCGTAGACGATGATGACAAAATTTAATAAATTGTCAAGATAAGCATTTGCTATTATTTTCTAAAAACGAGGGAGAAAAATGAACAAAGTCCTTGTCTGCAAAGAAAAAGATCCGAGAGAAACTCGTGTCGCACTGATTCCCGACGACATCAAAAAACTCGGTTTCATGGGATTTGAGTTTTTGGTCGTGAGCGGAGCAGGTATAAAAAGCGGATTCTCCGATGAATCCTATATTTCCGCCGGAGCTAAAATCATAGCAAAAGAGGAAGACGGCTACGAATCCAGCGAAATTATTGTCCGAATCATGAAACCGGAGTCCGTACAGGGAATCAAAAAAGATACCCTGCATTTGAGTTACATGGACCCGTTTAACGAAAGTCGACTTTTGAACGAGTTCGCCGAAAATGGAATTCAAGCGGTTTCTTTGGAAATGATTCCCCGCTCCACATTGGCGCAAAAAATGGATGTCCAGTCGTCCCAAACTTCCTTGGCTGGTTACGTTGCCGTTCTGAACGCTGCCGCAAAACTTCCGAAGATTCTGCCAATGATGGTTACTCCGGCAGGCACGATAAATCCTGCCAGGGTTTTCATAATTGGCGTGGGGGTTGCTGGTCTTCAGGCAATCGCAACCGCAAAACGTCTTGGTGCCAGGGTTGACGCTTTTGATACCCGTCCGGTTGTCGAGGAGCAGGTAAAATCGCTTGGCGCATCATTTGTGAAAATCGATTTGGGCGAAATGGGGCAGACCACCCAAGGATATGCAAAAGAACTTACACCCGAACAAATCGCAAAACAGAAGGAAGTGCAGGCAAAAGTCTGCGAACGTTCCAATATAGTAATCACCACCGCAAAAGTTTTTGGGCGAAAAGCACCAAGGCTGATTGAAAAATCTGTAATCAATCGCATGATGCCAGGCTCAATCATTGTGGATATGGCTGTTTCTACGGGCGGAAACGTGGAAGGCTCAAAACTGTTTGAAGAAGTGGTTACAGAAAACGGAGTGACTATAATGTCCGGGGATATGCTTGAACGGCAAGTCCCCTACGATGCTTCAAAAATGTTCTCAGGAAACATAACGGCTTTTCTGTCGCACTTCTACGACAAAGAATCAAAGGAATTCAAGATGAATCTTGAAGAGCCAATCATGAAAGGCTGCCTTTTGACAAGCGGCGGAAAAATCATCCACGAAAGATTTATCACGAGGTAATAATTATGGATATAATGCTTATTTTTGTTTTTGTCATTTCGGCTTTTTTAGGTGTCGAACTGATTTCAAAAGTCCCATCTCAACTGCACACGCCGCTGATGTCCGGAACTAACGCAATTTCAGGAATAACGGTTGTCGGTGCAATTACGGTTACTGCTATCGGTGTTGGCGGAAAAATCGGACTTATTCTAGGATTTTTGGCTATAGTGTTCGCAACAATAAATGTTGTCGGCGGCTATCTTGTAACAGACAGAATGCTCGGAATGTTCAAGAAAAAAGATACTAAGGATGGTAAAAAATAATGTCAGACATAATCATAAAAATTCTATACATGATTTCCTGTATCTTTTTTATCAGAGGAATCAAACTTTTAGGAAAAGCAAGTTCCGCCCGCAAAGGAAATCTTTATTCGTCGATAGGAATGTTGATTGCCTGCGTTACGGTTCTTAGCGAAAAGCAAGTATTAGGAACCTGGAACACAGATGTTCTACTTAATGGGTACGTTTACATTGCGGCGGCAATCATCTTCGGCTCTTTGATAGGCATAGTTTGGTCAAAAAAAGTTCAGATGACAGGAATGCCGCAGCTTGTAGCGCTTTTCAACGGATTTGGCGGACTTTCGTCTCTTCTTGTCGCCGTTGCCCAATACGTTTCCTACATAAACGGAAAAATGGAAAAAGGGGACGCATTCACCGCAATTTCCCTTGGACTTACAATCGCCATTGGCGCGGTGGCTTTTACGGGTTCTGTGGTGGCATGGGGAAAACTTTCAGGCAAGGCGTTCAAAAAGAATGTCTCAATTCCCGGAAAAAACGCCATAAATGCAATTCTTTGCGCAATCGGAAGTGTTGCCATCCTTGCATACTCGTTTTTTGACGCAGAAAATCCGCTCGGCTTTGCTCAGATTGAATTATACGGAATCGTGGTTACGGTAGCGGTCTTCCTTCTGCTCGGATTTACAATGGTAATTCCAATCGGCGGCGGAGACATGCCCGTAATCATCTCATTCCTAAACGCTTTGTCGGGGCTTGCGGCGGCTTTTGCCGGATTCGCCATAAACAATACGGTTCTTGTGGTTTCAGGTTGTCTTGTCGGAGCATCCGGTCTTATTCTTACGCTTATAATGTGCAAGGCGATGAATCGAAAATTTTCAAATCTTCTGTTCAAAAGTTTTGGCGCAAAGAAAAAGAGCGGTACCGCCGCTTCTGAAAAAGAACCAAAATCTCTATCCGTTGAAGATGCCTTCCTTGTGCTTGAAGCCGCAAAGAATGTATGCATAGTTCCGGGTTACGGAATGGCAGTGGCACAAGCTCAGCACGCCGTAAAAGAACTTTGCGACAAATTGGAAGATAACGGAGCTGAAGTTAATTTTGCAATCCATCCAGTTGCTGGTCGAATGCCCGGTCACATGAACGTACTTTTGGCAGAAGCAAATGTGCCTTACGAACAACTTAAAACTGCCGATGAAATGAATCCGCAAATGAACAACGTGGATGTCGCAATAATAATCGGAGCAAACGATGTTGTGAATCCGGATGCGATTCACGACGAAAGTTCTCCGATATACGGAATGCCGATTGTAAACGCTTTCGAGGCAAAAACGGTTTTCGTTCTAAAAAGAGGGAAGGGAACCGGCTTTTCCGGGCTTGAAAATCCGCTTTTTACCAATGACAATACATTGATGATTTATGGAGACGCAAAATCAACCGTCACTCAACTGGCGGCGGAATTCAATAATTAAATTCAAAATAAAAACTCCCCAAGCGAAAAATCCGACAAAGGTAAATGAAACTTGGGGAGTTTTTATTTTCTCAAGCAATACAGCACCAGCCGAATCCTGCCGGAAAAAGCCGACAATTAAAAACCTAAATCGAAATGTTGCATGAAAGGCAAAGCATTTATATGATTTTTAGCCGCCTGCTCTTTCGTCAAAATAACTTTCAGTTAGATTTGCCCGAATCATGCTTGCGCTCTTGTATCTTCCATTCCTGTCATAGTAAACTTGATGCAACTAGAGGAATTTACAAAACAAAATTGTATTCATCCATCATAATTAACCAAAGGGAACACGCATGAAAAACAACGCAAAAATTTTCTCCGTGAGGAAAAAGCTTGTCTTAATTTTTATTTCCATAATTGTGAATTTGGTTATCCTTGTATCCTTGATAATAGGATTTCAGGTAAAAAAATCCGATATGGAATCATTCAGAGGAACTGTTCTTAGGGACATGAAACTTGTTGAAAACGGAATCGATCTGTTTTTTGGCAACACCACAAATGTGCTGAATATGCTTGCCGAACATCCATATTGTAAAGCCGCAGATGATTCCATCAACTCGTATGCGAATAATAAAACAGACGTGAAAGCCTCGGACACTGTAAAGAGCGAAAATGAAAAACGGCTTGTCTCTTTGTTCAAGCGAGTACATTCCGCATTTTCCGAATATGTTGAAGTTTATCTTGGAACAAAATGAGGTGGCTATGCCACGAATTTCGACGGATTCATGTCCGCAGGTTACGATCCTCGCAAGCGAGGCTGGTATATTTCAGCCACGGAAAATCACGGAAAAAGAATTATCACAAATGCATATCTTTCCACCGTCGGAGATGTTGTTGTTTGCCTTTCGAAAAGCGTGGATTCCCTCAGCAACGAACACATAGGAAATGTCAGCATAGAAGTCACGCTGAACCAACTGACGGACATGATTTCAAAATTCAAGATAGGAAAAACCGGTCATGTAATGCTGGTGCAGGGCGACAACACGATTTTGGCAGATCCCGTAAATAAAGAATTCAACTTCAAAAAAATAGACGAAATAAAAATCAATGGATTTGATGCGTTGGGAAAAGTTAAGGAAGGAAACGTTTCTCTTACAATGAACGGCGAAAAATGGTTCGCCGTAGTTTACACCATGGAACACACCGGCTGGAAACTTATTGGCTTTATGACAAAAAAAGAAGTCTTTGCGGATTACTATACAATCATAAAAACCATGATTTTAATCGGCTCTATACTGTTCGTGATATTTCTTGCTGTTGCACTGTTATTCTCCTTGAATATAACCCGTCCTATACGCCGAATCATGGGTGTTCTAAAAGAAGTCTCTGAAAAATCCGATTACACAGGACGGCTTACCATCACAGGGAACGATGAATTCTTTTTGCTTTCAAGATATTTCAACGAAACTATCTCAACGATTTCCAACTCTCTTAAAAACATTTCATCGCAGACAGAGGCGATGAATTCAATCGGAGACGATCTGGCTTCCAACATGACAGAGACGGCTACCTCGGTCGATCAAATAAGTTCTAATATAGAAAGCATACTGCAACAGACTTCCGATCAGGCTTCCAGCGTAACGGAAACTTCTTCAACCATCGAAGAAATAATCCGCACAATTGAAAGCCTGAACGAAAAAATCAAACTGCAAACTAGCAGCATAGAATCTTCCGCATATTCCATTGCCGGAATGCACAGAGAAGTGGATGCCACAAAAGTGATTTTTGCCGAAACAAAAGAAGTCATGGATCTGATTCAGCATGCAATAATCAGCGGCAAGGAAGGTGCGCATACGGCAAACGACACCGTGTCAAAAATCGCAGAAAAATCGACTTCGCTCATTGAAGCCAGCAACATAATTTTAAACATCGCTGACCAAACAAACCTGTTGGCTATGAACGCCGCCATCGAAGCAGCCCACGCAGGAGAAACAGGAAAAGGATTTGCTGTCGTCGCCGATGAAATACGAAAATTAGCAGAAGAAAGTTCGATGCAGGGTAAGCAGATTACCGAAGCCATCAACGAAACTCTTAAAATAATCGATGAAATTTCGTTGGCAAGTAGCAACATAGAAAATTCGTTCGACAAAGTTTCAGATTTGGTCGCAGAGGCGCAAGAAAAGGAAAAGAAACTCAATGATGTTCTTACTCGTCAAGTGGAAGCAAGTCGCAATGTTCTCACAGAAATAAAAACAATCGGCGGAGTAAGTTCCGAAGTCCGAAACGGTTCGGAAGAAATGCTTATAGGCGGAAAACAAGTTGCAGTTGAAATGCATAAACTCGACAACATGACCAAAATAATCAACAACAGTATCGAAGAAATGGCATCCGGAACTTTGCAAATAAACCGTTCCATTCAGGAAGTGAACATGCTAAGCCAGAAAAACAAAGAAAGCATTGATTCGCTTGCCCACGAAGTAGAAAAATTTAAACTTTAAATAGAGAGTGCACAAAAAAACACCTTCCAAATCCTGAGATACCAAGAACTGATACGCTCTAGGTGGAAGGTGTTTTTCATATGAAAAAGACAATTTTTGCGGCTAGGTTACACCTTGAATTGTTTTACTTCATCATGCAAGGCTTCTACGCTCTCTTTATTTTTCACCGCAATCTCTCTGATAACCATTGCAGAATTAGTAATATTTGAAGCTTCAGAGACCACGCCCTCCATATTGGAAGCGATATTATCCGACATTATTCCAAGTTGTTTCATCTCCGAGGAAATAAGGTTGCTTTCTCTAAGCATTTCCGTAGAAGCTGCCAAAACTCCATCGGTCACCATCGCAATTTCGGTCAAAGCCACTTCGATATCCGCCGTGTTTTCGTTCTGCTGTACAATCGAACTCAAAATGGCGTTTTCGCTGACCTTACTTTGCTCCATCAACTGGAATATTATGTCAAATTTACTTTCGATGTGTCCGATAGAACCCGTCATTCCATCGATTTTGCTTTTCAAATCCGTAAGAATCTGTGTTATTTTCTTTCCCTGATTGCTCGATTCTTCCGCAAGTTTCCTGATTTCGCCAGCAACTACCGCAAATCCTCTTCCGGCCTCGCCCGCATGCGAAGCCTCTATCGCCGCATTCATGGCAAGAAGATTCGTCTGGGCTGCGATGTTTTCGATAACGGTCGAAGTCTCCAAAAGCACCGCAGAACTTGAGTTTACGTCATTACTGATTTTCACCGCCGCAGAAATCATGGATTTTCCGCTTTCTGCAGCATTGTTCATGTCTTCGATATTTTTTAGGTTCGTCTCGATTCTTTCTTTTTCCAGTTTTATATCGGCAATCATCTGAGTTATCAAACCGGAAACTTTATCCAAATTCTTTGACTGAGCGTCAACGCTCGTGTCCAAGGTTTCTATTGTTGTGGTCATAATCTGAAGCGAAGAACCGACAGTGATTACGCTCTTTGCCTGATCCATAATCTCCTGTTTTGCGCTCATTATGTTCGTTCCGATTCCCTTTACGGAATTTTCAGTACTCACGGAATTTTCCGCCAATTTTTCTGCCGTATCTTTGAGCTCAACTGTATTTTTGTCTACTTTTTTTATCGAATTTCCTATTTTTTCGATTGTCTGATTAAAATAAAGCGACATTCTACTAGTTTCGCTATTGCCGACAACAGGAAGCCGAACGGTCAAATCTCCGTTTCCTGATGATATGTTCTTCAACATATCTATCATTTTTCGCAAAGGTTCTGTTATCTTTTTTCCCGCAAGTCCAGAAAAAATGAATATAACCACAAGCAACACGGCAAAAACCAGCAAGAAAAATATTCCGACTTCCTCTATGTAGGCTTTAAACTCTGATATTGGAATTAGCATTATGCAGCCAAAATCCATAAGTTCTGTGGAGACAGGAGAAAGCATAGCCTTGTAGCTAGTATTTCCTACTTTTACATCCAAATAGTCTTTTTTTGTGTAAGTGTAATCTTTCAACCCGGAAACATCTATTTCGTCTATAGTTTTGTATATGTCGTTCATGTCGATTGTACTTACGATAATCTTTCCGGTATTATCAACGACAATCAACTGCCTTTGCGAACCGAAATCAAAGATTACCGAAAGTTTTGTAAGGTCTATGTCAAACGTACCTACACCCTTAAATTTGTTCGCATAATCCACGATTCCTTGCACAATTGTTATTGCAAGAGTTCCGTCAGAAGTCTTGTATGTGCCCAACGATGCGACTTTGTTTGGCTTTTCTTTTCCGAGTTTAAACCATGCTCTGTCCCGTGAATCATATCCGTTTTTTCTGTTGATAAGCGGATAATGAACATATCCGCCGTTGTGTTCGGTGGCAAGAGCACTTCCCAAAACAACCGAAGAATTTTGGGTAAACGCTTTAAGAGCCTCGTATACCCTTTCTTCATAACTGCCGGAAGCAGGATTCATTTTGTTTGTTCCAGTAGGCGATTTTTTATCCACATAAGAAGTTATATCATTCTGTGTAGATTTTATAACCTCTTGCGAACAAAAAGTACGAATCGAATTCTTTATATCATCAAAATACAAAGATAAAATCTTTTCTACATTTTTTATTTCTCCCGCAACTTGCATGTAGAATCTTTTATTCATGGATTTCAGTTCGCGTGCAGAAATAACCGTCATGATTAAAAGTAATATGAACATGGAAAAAGAGGTCAGTATTATAATAATTTTTCCTCTAAGACTTAAAAATTTCTTCGATAATGAAAAATTTTCATAATTTCTCATTTGCAATTCCCCTTATGTATAAATTCATGCTCAAAACAGAAAATCTGCACGGTGATCACACAGTATAAGTTCCAATCTTCTTGTTTTCACTAAGAAATTGTATCCTAACGTGATCTATAACTTTTGCTTTTATGATTTAATAAGATTCTGAGTATTTTGAAATCGGTTACTATGATTGTAACCTTCTTTTTTCAATTTGAAAATAAAATTTTTTTATCTCTTGGGTAAAAATTTGCACAAAATCCTATTTTTAGGTCAAGATTGTGATTAAAATCCTATATTCCAAAAACTTTATATGATAAACTATACCCATATCTTTAAATGCGAAAATAGACTCGCCTATTTTGGAGAATTTTGATGAAACACAAAGAGGTTGGTGACTATGGAATCAAAAGTGAATCAAGGCTGACTTTTCTTGAATGCACGGGAATCATAGTCGGTCACGGAGTCGGAAGCGGAATACTCGCCGTCCCATATCTAGCATCAAGAAATAGTTGGTGGGACTTTTTATGGATTGTAGCCGTGGCTTATACCATAAATCTTCTGCTCCATCTTATGATTGCCGAACTTTCGCTGAACAACAAGGGCGCACAATTTGTAAAATGTTTTGAAAACGAACTTTTTTCGGGAAAAGGCAAAAAAATCGCAACATGGATTGCGTTCGCCTTTTTAGGATTCAGCGTATTGTGCAACGTTACAGGTTTCATCACGGGAAGCGCCGCCGTTCTGAACACATGGCTTGGCTTACCGAATTTTCTAAGCATGATGATTTATTATGTGGTTGTGGCAAGCGTTGTCTTTTTTGGAATGAAAATCGTAGGAATCTGCGAAAAATATTCGATGATAGCCATGGTTACGGTAATCGCAGTGCTGTTTGTGGCAACTCTGAAATCCCAATTAAGCCCGTTACCGAACAAATTCATCGCAAGTTCCAACATTATGGCTCTGTACAGCACGGTAAGTTTTTCCCTCTCTGCGGTAATGTCAGTTCCACAGGTTGTCAAAGGTACAGTCGGAAATAAAAGCAAAATCGTCGGTTCAATCGCCACCGGAACGGGCATAAATGTGGCTCTGATTATTCTTGTTACATTTATGACTTTAATTGGAGCTGGAAAAGACATCACCAAAAACGGAGCGCTTGTAGATCTTTCGGCGCACCTTGGCGGTTGGGTAAGTTTTGTCGGCTACATATTTTCATTGCTGGCTCTTTCAACATCGTTTTGGGCAAATACCTTAAACATGCGGGACATTATCAGCGAACAGACTGGTTGGAACAACAAATTAAGTTGGCTTTTGGCATCTCTTCCATGTTTGATTTTTGCGCTTTTCGGATTTACAAGTTTTGTAGGTTTTGCAAGAATCGCCGGAGTAATTCAAGTTCTTACTGGAATCGGAATAATTGTCGCATACAACAAATCTAGAAGCAAAGCCGGACAAAGTATAATCTGCGGAAAATTCGGAACACTTCCTTTTCAGATTGTGGTAATCGCAAGCTCTTTGGCAGCGACAATCGGTTCTGTATTAAAAGTGTTATAAATTATAAATAAAATACAAATAAATTCGAGGAAACAAATGGCAACGAACACATTAAAATCCGGTCTTGACGGTTTTAACACAACCTGCATAACGCAAGTGGCATCTACGGTCCTGAACCTTGTGGGCGTAGAAAGGGCAACCGGCATGGCAAATCCTATTCCTGAAGTTATGGAAGCATGCGGAGGCTTCGGCGGATGCGACAGGGTTTTCATGCATAATCCGGACGGCATTGCCCAATGGATTTTCAACAAATACAAAAAATTTTCAGGGGCGGCTTATCAAGCAAGCACTCTGGCACTTGAAATGTTGAGCGTAGTCCCGCCGGTAACTCCGGTTTGCTTCGGCTCAATGTATTCCGGTCTGCAGCCAAAATACCACGGAATCCAAGCATACGAAAAACCCGTGCTGAAATGCGCCACGATTTTTGATTGTCTGATAGAAGCCGGAAAAAAAGTCGCCATCGTTTCTACAAAAGGTGACAGCATTTCGTTGATTTTTCTTGAGCGAAACATGGATTATTTTATCTACAAATCCGTGAGTGAATGCAACAAAAAAGCAAAAGAACTTATAAAAGAAGACAAATACAACGTGATTGTTTTGTACAACACGGACTACGACTACTGGATGCACCGCTCATCTCCAACGGGAATTCCCGCTCTTCATGCCCTAAAAACCAATTTCAAGACTTACATGGAATTGAACGAACTCATAAAAAATGAGTGGGGCAATAAACATAAAACTGCGCTGGCTTTTGCACCGGACCATGGCTGCCACAGAATGGCAGGTATTTTGGGAACGCACGGAATTGAAAAACCTTGCGACATGAATATCGTGCATCTTTGGAGCGTAATCTAAAAAAAGCCGGCGTATTTAAAATTCGCCGACTTTCCACATTAAAAAGGAACGGAAGAATCTTGCACCGAAAACAAAATCCTGTTTCGGCGCAAGAAATCTGTTCCCGAAAATCAAGTTTAGTTCTGTAAAGTTTTTTCTTTTCCGTTCGATTTCAAGAATTGCCAAAGAATTCCCAGCGTAATCAGGGTAAATCCGGAAAGATCTGTTATCCAACCCGGATATATCAGTAAAATTCCGCCTATCGCCATGATAATTCTTACAATCGGATTCATTTGCCGTTTTAAGTAGCCTTCCAATGCGGCAGAAAGACCAAAAATTCCAAAAAGCGACGTAACAATTATAAGCGCAACCTGAGGAATCGAAGTGTTTATCAAAATCAAAGCAGGATTTATGCAAATTATATACGGAACGATGAACGCTCCTACCGCCAGCCTAGACGCATGGAACGCCGTTTTCATCGGATTTGATTTTGCTATGGCAGAACCGGCATAAGCCGCAAGGGCAACCGGAGGCGTAATGTCGGCAACGATTCCAAAATAAAATACAAAGAAATGCGCAGCCAAAACCGGAACGCCCATTCTAATCAGTATTGGAGCACAAGTTGCCGCCATGATGCAGTAGTTCGCTGTGGTTGGAACGCCCATTCCAAGGACAATGCAGCAAAGCATAGTAAGCACCAACGCCACAATTAGATGGTTCTGTGCAAGATTTATGATTCCGTTTATAAGTTCATTTGCCAATCCCGTCATTGTGATAGAACCGGCGATTATTCCGGCAACACCACAAGCGGCAGCGACTGTAATCGTTCCTTTTCCGCCCGCCTCAAGTGAATCCAAAATCTTTGTAAAACTGATTCGGTTTCCTTTGTTGAAGAACCCAACGATTATCGTAAGAATAATCGCAAATGCGGCAGCCCTCTGAATGGTCATGAAATTTCCGCCGACAAATACGACCAAAGCTACAAGCGGAATCAAAAGATATATTTTTTTTACAAGCGTCCTGAATATCGGGAGTTCTTCCTTTTTTATTCCCGAAAGATTGAGTTTTTTTGCCTCAAGATGAACCGAAATAAAAATTCCCGTAAAATACAGAACCGCAGGAATAATGGCTCGTCCGATTATATTGGAATACGGAATCCCAACAAAATCCGACATAAGAAAAGCCGCCGCTCCCATAATAGGAGGCATAATTTGCCCTCCAGTGGATGCCGAGGCTTCAACAGCAGCCGCAAATTCCGGCTTATATCCGGTCTTTTTCATCATGGGGATTGTCACAGAACCTGTCGTCACGGTATTTCCCACGGAAGAACCTGAAACCATTCCGCACAAACCCGATGAAATTACGGCAACCTTGGCAGGTCCGCCGGAATATTTACCTGCCGCGCAGTTCGCAAGTTGGATGAAAAAATTGGATATTCCCGTCCTTTCCAAAAACGCACCGAAAATTATGAACACGACGATATATTTGGAGCATACGTTCACCGGAGTGGAAAAGACCCCTTCCTTGGTGTAAAAGATGTTCCTGATGAAGTATTTTATTCGTCCAAAAAACGAAGGATTTGTAAGTCCAACAAACATGGCATACGCTACAAAGAATATAGCGACGCACAAAATCGGAATTCCTACACATCGTCTGGTCAGTTCCAGCAAAACAAGAACTCCCATAACGCCAATCACAATCTGATACGGAGAAAAACGTGTTCCCTGTTGAATAATTCCGTGCGCATTAAAAGTGAAATACAAAAACGAAATTGTTCCCACAAGCATTAGTATTATATCGTACCAAGGAATGTAGTTAGGCTTGACATCTTTTTTACGGGCAGGATACACAAGAAATCCCGCCAAAATTATAAGCCCCATGAATGAAGTAAGCCTTATCTCTTCCAAAAACCTTGCAAAAAGGGTCATGTATATGCACCACAATGAAAATGCCGCAAGAAAGATTCTTATCGCAGTTTTAGGCGCACCTGTCCAAATTCTGCGGTTGGATTCCCTGTCGTATTTTTTCATGATTGTATCAACATCTGAAGACATATTCTGCTCAATATTAAAGTTCTGTTCTTTTGTCATCGTTTTATTCCTGTGATTCTACGGAAATTCCGTGTTCTGCATAATAACGAGCCGCACCTACATGAAAAGGAGCAGCCATTCCTGTTGTCGCATTTTCTAGCGAAAGCTCGCGACCCTTTGCGTTCTCTTTGGCGATATCCATGCTGTGGTCAAAAATCGCCGCCGTCATTTTGTAAACGCTTTCTTCATCAAGATAGGAAGACACGATAACTGTTGCTTTTACGGTTATCGTTTCAACATCGTTATCCTGACCTTTATAAGTTCCCGCCGGAATTTTTAACGGCGCATAATATGGACAAGTCTCAAGAATTTTTTCCCTGAGCAAACCATCTATGTTCACAAGATAAGTGCTGTTTGTCGTCGAAAGTTCCGTGATGGCACTTGTCGGCGCACCCGCAACTATAAAAGCCGCATGAATCTGCCTGTCCTTTAGGGCTTCCTTGCTTGCGCCAAAACTTTGATACTGAGGCTTAATGTCATCCAAAGTAAGACCCGCCGCATCAAGAACATCCAGCGCATTGAAATAAACTCCGGAACCAGCTTCCCCGATGGAAACGCTTTTTCCCTTCAAATCATAGGCAGTCTTGATTTTTGGATCTATCGTCACAAGCTGAACGGTTTCCGCATACAGACCGCCAAGCACCCTAAAATCATGGGTCGGACCTACCGACTCAAAGGATTTTTCTCCGTTCCAGGCATACGCCATAACGTCAGACTGCGTAAATCCCAGCTGGAAATCTCCGTCCTGAAGCGACTGGATGTTCACCTTTGAGCCGCCGGTAGAAACAGCGGTAACTTTGTTATCGGAAAAATTTGTGATGTACTGAGAAATCACTCCGCCGTAAGCATAATAGGTTCCAGCCGTTCCGCCGGTTCCAAACATCAATCTGCCATTTCGTTTGCAGCCGCAAAGCAACAGTAAAATGACCCCACTCGTAAAGATAAATTTGTGATTTATTTTCTTCATAGAATAGCATTTTAACAGATATATGATAAAATATGTAAATAAATTTTACCCTTCGTAAATAAAAAGGAGAAAAAGATGGACGAATTCCGCTTGCCGGTGATAACCATAAATCGAGAATACGGTGCAGGTGGTCGCACCATCGCAAAGGAATTGTCAAATCGACTTGGGATTCCGTGGCATGATCAGGATTTGGTGGAGGAAGTTGCAAGGGACAGCGGCTATTCTATCGAAGAGATAAAAAAAGAAGGCGAAGAATTAAGCCAAGCTGAAAGATTTTGGGACTATCTTATGAACGGAAATGTCACATATAACAGTTCCCACGACAAAATTTTTGAGGCGCAGAAAAACGAAGTCCTAAAACTTGCGGAAAATCCTTGCATAATTGTCGGTCGTTGCTCAAACATTATCGTAAGAAAGGCGAAAATCCGTTCCTTTGACGTTTTCCTTTATGCGGACTTAACTACGAAAGCAGACTGGTTAAAAGCCTCCGAAAACTGCCCCAAAAATGTTGATATCAGACATTTTATTGAAAAGCGAAACGCCCTGCGTCAAAATTATTATAAGCATTACGCAAAAAAAACGCTCGGTTCTTACGAAGATTATGACCTCTTGATTGACACCGGAAAAATCGGCTACGAAAAAACTGTCGAAATTATCGCAACTTCTTTGGGTCGATAAGTTTTTCAACGTCCTCTTTTTTTAAAGGCAGATTTTTTACGTAAGCATTTTTGTTTTTTTCTATCTCTTCAAATGTCCAAGATTTCCCCTTGTTCATGCCGGGACATTCATTTGCACATTCGTTCCAAGTCGCCCTATCCTTGAGCATCCACGCCCAAAACGGATAGGTAGAACACTGAACGGGTCTTGCTTCATAAACCGAGCAGCCGTTTTCCCAAAAAATGCAATCGTAATTTTTCTTTTCAAGAAGAGCCAAAACGGTCTCGCCATAATAATAGTCAACCCAACGGCAATATTTTTCGATAAAGTTTCGGATATCCATGCCGCAATGCCGACACAAAGAAAGCAAATCGTTTTTTGAAAGATATACAAATCCCGGAGAATGACCGCAACAAAACGAACATCGTTGGCATGAAAAATTCAGTCCGTTTTCATAGAAACACGATTTTTCCATAAATCAGCGTCTACCGTTCCGTCTGTTCGTCAAAACAAAAAATCTTACAAGACTTCCGATTGCGATCAACGCTGATGCCACATACGTCAATGCCGCAGCCGACAAAACTTTTTTTACGCCACTCAATTCATCTTCGTCAAGAATATTTTCTTCTCTCAGGATTTTTATTGCCCGCAACGAGGCGTCGAATTCCACGGGGAGGGTAACGATATAAAAAAGAACAGCCGCCGCAAACATCAAAAGTCCGATGTCGGTGATAAGTTGAAAGAGACCGTGATATGCTGGAAGAACACCCTGCGCTTGCTCCGTCCCGAAAGAGCCAAGCAGATATCCTAAAATCGCAAGCAAAGGTCCAAACCTAGAGCCGATATTTGCAACCGGAACAAGGATTGTTCTGAATGCCAAAGGACCATAACCGGTCGCATGCTGAATTGCGTGTCCTGTTTCGTGGGCTGCAACACCAATCGCCGCAATCGAAGTGCTGGCGTAAGTCGAATCGCTAAGGCTCAATATTTTTGTGGAAGAATTGTAGTTGTCCGTCAGCGAGCCTGAAATGTGGGCAATTTTTACATCGGAAATGTTATTTTTTCTTAAAAGCAACTGCGCCGCCTGTGCGCCCGTCATATTTCGTACGCTTTTTATTTTGCTAAATCTAGAAAAACTGCTCTTCACAAAAAATTGAGCCAAAAAACTCAAAAGAACGGCAGGCATCACAAAAACCAAATATGAATAATCCATTCCATAAAAATACATGAAAACCTCTTTACAAGAATATACAGAAAAACCGAAGCCGTGAAAACATTTTTATATCACTTAACAACAGTGCCGAATTTTATTAGATTAATGGCATGAATGAATCCAACCGCTACAAAAAAGCACAGGAAATACGGTCTGTCATTAGATACATACAGAAATTCAAAAATGCGCTTGTCGTAATTTATCTTGATGACGAACTTATCGATTCGGCGTTGTTTTCAAGCCACATGAAAGACATCAGTCTTCTTCACCAAGCGGGAATAAAAATAATTCTGATTCCGGGAAGCAGAAAAAAAATCGATAAAATCCTTTCAGATTCCGACATAAAAACAGAATTCAAGGACGGTAAAAGAATCACGCCGGAATTCGCCATGCCTCAAATAAAAATGGCGGCGTTCGACATATCAAACATCCTTATGACAAATCTTGCTTCTCATCAGATTTCCGCTACAATCGGAAACTGGGTTCGTTCTCGTGCGCTGGGAGTCATAGACGGAACGGACTTCCAGTCCGCCGGAACGATAGAAGGCATCCAGACGCAATTGATTCAAAATATCCTTGAAAACGGAATAATTCCGATTTTTCCGTGCATCGGCTGGAGCATGAACGGAAAGCCTTACAACATATCTTCCGTGACATTGGCGGAAAAAATCGCAATTTCTCTAAAAGCAGATAAACTTTTTTTCTTGATGAACGATTCAAAAATCACAGCAGAAAATTTCAATTTGCCGAATGACATCGGCGTTTCCGAAGACGGCGACGTCCCGGCTTTGAATTTAAAAGAACTGGAACGATTTATGGCTTTCAACAAAGAATCCGAGCAGAAATCAAAATCCGCACCTTCCATTTTACGCTTGCTCGCCACGGCAAAAAATGCCTGCGAAAACGGAGTTTCAAGGGTTCACATCGTAAACGGTTCAATAGAAGGTGCGCTACCGTGTGAAATATTTAGCGACCTTGGCTGCGGAACGATGATTTATAGCCAAAGTTACGGAATTTTTAGAACTATGACAAGAGCGGACATCCCTTCCGTGCTTAGAATAATGCGTCCGTTTATTCAAAGAAAAATACTTTTGCCGCGCACGGACGCATCTTTGATGGAAAATTGCTCCGATTTTGTGGTATACGAAATAGACGGCGGAATTAGGGCTTGCGCCGCATTGCATCTTTATGACGACTCTCAGGCAGAAATCGCCGCAGTTACTGTGGACGAATCTTTTTCACATCTTGGAATAGGTCCTATGCTTGTGGAACATCTTATTCACAAAGCAAAAAGCCTAAATCTAAAAACTGTGTTCATTATGACCACGCAAGCCTTTGACTGGTTTGAAAAACTGGGTTTTACAAGGGACACGCTCGAAAGTCTTCCCGAAAAAAGAAAAGCACTTTGGTCGCCCGAAAGGAACTCCAAAGTGCTTCGTCTTGCGCTTAAATAAAATTTATTTTACGCTCACCAGATTTACATCAAAGCATATGTATGCTCCGCCTTCAATTCCTGCCTGAGGAATTCCTCGCTCACCATACGCAAGTTCAGGTGGAATCACAATAGAACGCACTTCGCCAACCTTCATATCCTGAACCATTTGATCGAAACCGATAATCATTTTGCCTGCGCCAATCTTGAATTCCAACGGCTCATGACCTTGCGGATGAAATCCTCTTGAAGCATCAAAAAGTGTTCCGTTCACAAGATAGCCTTTGTATTCAACGCTGGCGGTTTTTCCTTTGCCGACCTTGCTTCCTTTTCCGATTTTTTGAATTTTGTAGAAAATTCCATTTGAAGTTTTCTCGAAACCTTTTACAAGATTGTCAAATTCCTTTTTTTTGGCTGCGGCAACTTTTTTTGAAACTTCGCCCGAAAATTTATTCCATGCGGACTGAGAAACTTCAAAAGATTCAGCCTCTTTTCCGTTTCTGACGATTTTTATAGATTTTATTTCATCGCCTTGCTTAATCGCATTCACAACATCCTGGTCGGCTTTTGCCACAACATGACCAAAAATCGTGTGTTTTCCGTTCAGCCAATCCGTTGGAACATGCGTTATAAAAAACTGGCTTCCATTTGTGTTCGGACCGGAATTTGCCATCGCAAGAAAACCCTGCCCATCAAATTTGAATGGAACTGCCTCATCGGCAAATTTATAGCCCGGACCACCAGTTCCGTTTCCCAACGGATCGCCGCCTTGAATCATGAAATTTTCTATCACACGGTGAAATTTTAGCCCATCGTAGAACGGTTTTCCTTTTGCCGCATCAAGTTTTCCTTCCGCAAGCCCAACAAAATTGCAAACCGTAAGCGGAGCTTCCTTGTAATAAAGCTCAAGAACAATTTCTCCCTTGCTTGTATCCATTATGGCAAACAGACCTTCTTTTCCCTGAATTTCGCTCATACCTCTTCCCTTTTCTGCACTAAAGCAGTATGAAATTATCATCAAGCCGAACAGAACGGCTATTGCACCTTTTTTCATATTTCCTCCATTTTTCGCTAATTTTATTTGAACTGAACGATAAACCAGCGGTAAATCGCATCGATTCGTTCTGTCATTGAATCTTGAATCTGCCTTCTGACATTAAACAGAGGAACGGATTTCGCATCTACATCTGTAGAAAGATAAAGAAGCAATTCGTCTCCGCAATCTATCGAAAGAACACTGAGCCGCAGTTTTCCGTCCATTACAGCCTTTACACCAAGAAAAGTCATCGGAATCGTATTGTCAAACGTGGCGTAAAGAATATTTTCCCCCTGATAATAATGCAGGATATATTTTGTGTCCTTGAATGTATGGTCATGCTGATAGCAATACAGAACTTTTCCATCCGCAGAACCTTCGATTTGATCGGGAATTCTCTGGTCGGAATTCAAAGAAGCGATTGTGTACGCTGACTTGTAAAGAACCTCGCCACCCTTTTTTTCGGAAAAATGATAGCGCATTCCTTCCATTCTGGTGATTGAACGAAACAGCACGGAAATGTCGTCGTTGTTTATCGATTCCTTAGAACTTCCTTCCAACAATTTTGATTTTGGAATCAAATAAAGAAACTCCGCCGTAAAAGGAACGCCTTTGGCATCTTTTTCCATAAGTCCATCGTTTATTTTTTCCGTATAGATACAATCCGGAATCATCGACAACTTGTTTTCTCCGCTGGGATGAATCAAGTCGATTGAGCCATTTTTCCGCAGAAGATTTGCCCTTTCTTCGCCGACATAATCTTCTACGCCTGCAAACGCAAAACTTGAACAGAACAGAATCCAAAGTATTGTTCCAAAAACCGATTTCTTCATCAGATTTCTAAACTCCCTGCTATCTTGCAAAACCTTTGTAGATTATTCTAACCTGCTTGTAAAGCCCTTCGCCCTCTGATTTTGTGTCGATATCTGGAATGTCGTTCAAAGTCGTGTGAATCAGCCGCCTTTCAAACGGATTCATCGGTTCAAGCAAAATCGACTGATGCGACTGATGGACTTTATCCGCCGTCGTGTAAGCAAGGCGAACCAACGATTCTTCCCTGCGGATTCTGTAATTTTCGGTATCGATAATCACCCGAATTTCTTCATGCCCAAGCCGACCGGCGTAAATGTTCGCCAAAAGCTGAAGAGCGTCAAGATTCTTACCTTTTCGTCCTATCAAAATCGACGAATTCGAAGAATCCAATCTGATTCCCAGTTTTCTTTCTTCACGGAACACAACATCAACCTGAGCGTCATAGCCCATTTTTTCGATTACGGTTTTTACAAATGAAACCAATTTTTCCTCAAATTCGCCCTGCGGAACAGGATTTGCAAATTTCGCGACTTCGTTATAATCCGGTTTTTCATTCGCAGTTCCTTTCGCTTCTACATTTGCGACCGTATGAACACAGATTTTCACATATCCTTTTTTGAATAGAGAATTTTTTTGTGTTTCAAGAATCTCAACGTCAAACTGATCTCTTTGCAATCCCAACTCAGATGCGGCAAGTTCTATCGCATCCTTTTCTGTTTTTCCTTCAAATTCGTAAGTCATTCATACACTCCTGTTTTAACCTCAAGCCGTCGGCTTAAAATTTTATATTCCAACTCATAAAATCTTTCGGCAGAATATTGCCAAATTCAATTTTATAAAATTATCTACTTCTTTTTACGCTTTTTCCTGATTTTACAACCGCAGATTTAGTCATTTCGTCCCGTTTTTTCTGCATCATCGTATTTATAATCAGCTGTTGTATAATCTGGAAAATCGTGCTGCTCGTCCAATAAAGCAAAAGCCCCGAAGACGCATTATAAAACATGAAAAAGAACAAAATCGGCATTCCGTACATCATCATTTTCATCTGCGTTTGAGTCTGTGCCGTCGCAGGGGTTCCGGTTCCTGCCATTCCGCCCGTTATTTTTCCGCTCAAAAGCTGTATTCCCAAATATATGAACGGAAGAATCCTTATCTGATTTCCAAAGAACGGAATATTTTTTTTCAGCGTGTAAAGGCTGTCCCCGGCAGAAAGGTCGGATATCCAACCCGGAATAAAACTTGCCCCTCGGAATTCAAAATAGTTGTTGAAAATATTGAACATTGACCACAAAAGCAAGAATTGAACAAGCATCGGAAGGCAACCGCTCATAGGATTGTAGCCGGCTTCCTTGTAGATTTTTGCCATTTCTTCCTGCTGTTTCTGCGGATTGTCCTTGTATTTTGCCTGCAAAGCCTGAACTTTCGGCTGAATTTTCTGCATTTTCAAAGAAGACATGGACTGATTTTTCGTAAGAGGAAAAAGAATGACTTTTATTATCAATGTCATCACGATTATAGAAACGCCCCAGTTCCTTACGAATCTATTTATGAATTCCAAAAACCATTTGAGAATGGTTTCCAGCCAGCCCAACCAGCCGCTCGACTGAAGCGATTCGGTAAGTTTTAATCCGTCGACTTTCCAGCCGTTGTTTTCCGCAACATTGTAGACTTTCAAATCTTTTTCGTTTCTTGGTCCAAAATAAAAATAAAAAGAATCTTTTACATCTTGAGCGGAAATCGGTTTTCTCACCATTATGGCTTGGGCGTTTGCATAATCATTTACCTCAACCTTTGTGGAATACCAAGAATAAGAAAAATTCTCAGGAACTAAAGGAACGGCTATTTCCGCAAAATATTTTCCTGCAATTCCGTTCCAAATATAATCTTTATCATAACTTTTTAACTGATTGTTTTTTCCGCTTATTATGGTCCGTTTTGCTTTATTTCCATTGAACGAGATAAACTGGCGATTTTCATATCGATTCAATTTTGCATTGAAATACGGTCCAATCTGAGGAGATGTTCTTAGTGTATAGCCGACATCGTTCACTTTTATCAAGGAATTTTCGTCATCGCCGTGAATCAAAATATCCAGTTTGAAAAGATATTCATTGGGCATAAAAGAATATTTTTTTCCAAGAACGAATGATTTTTCAGAACCGTCGTCATTTTTTATAGAAAATCGCTTTGTAAAAAGAATCGTATTTTCGTCAATCTGTTCATAATTGAACAAATCATTGATTATCGGTGAATCGACAGCGCCAAATCCGACAGACAAAGCCCTGTTCTTTTCGCTCACATTGTCTACCAACTGCACTCCGACTTTTGTGTCCGTGTCTATGTGGTCGCTCAAATTATAACTTATAAGGTCGCCGCCCTTGTTCGTAAGAACGATTTTCGCCTTTTTCGTATCGAATTCGAATGTCTTTTCTTCTATCGAAGTATTTGTCCCAACATCAGAGATAATCGCCTTGTTTATCTGCTCTTCGGAAACAGAATTTTCAGAAGCCGCCTCAAGATTCTGCTCCGAAGCGGTGTTTTGGGCAGATTCATCAGAATTATAAGAATTCTTAAAAAGAATCGGCTGAATAATAAATGACGCAATAACAACAATCGTCGAAAGAAGTATTGCCATCAATGTTTTTTTATCCATTGTTTTTCTCCACATAATATTTTATGAATTTTAACGGCACGGGATCATATCCGCCTTTGCAATAAGGATTACAGCGTATGATTCTCTTGGTTGCCAAAAAAATGCCCTTTATTGGACCAAATCTTTCTATTGATTCGATTGCATATTGAGAGCAAGTCGGTGAAAACCTGCAGCAAGGAGGAAATAATGGAGAAATCAGCTTTTGATAAAAGCGTATAGGAAAACAGAAAAATTTAATTAAAAAATTTTTCATTCAGTCAAAATTCCTGCTTTGGTCAATAACGAACGAAATTGAACACATCGTGTGCTGAACGAATCTTTTCCGGGATAAATCAAAAACAGAATGTCATATCCGGTGTTCAGATGTGTTTTTAATAAACGATATACTTCACGGCTGTATCGTCTAGATAAGTTCCTTTGCACTGCGTTACCGTATCCGCGTGGCAAAGGAAACCCTACTCTGTTTGATTCAAATCCATTCTTGAGATAGAAAATCCTAGCTCCATCTACACTTGCTTTTTTTCCATCCCTAAACAGTTTCTTAAATTCCTTGGGATTTTTTAATCGTTCTTTACGACTAAAAAATCCTGTTTTCAAGTCTGTTTCCATCCCTAGAAATTAAAATCAATAAGGCTTCTTTTCGTCCGAGACAGTAAGTTTTGTTCTTCCCTTTGCACGTCTGCGAGCCAAAATTTTTCGTCCGCCTTTTGTAGCCATACGAGCTCTAAAACCGAATTTTCTATTGCGCTTTACTTTGCTAGGCTGATATGTTCGTAACATGGAATATGCTCCTTTTAGATTAAGAATTCAAGAAAATATAGTATAGGAATATATCATTAAAAGATTTTTTTAGTCAATATAACCGAAATAAATAACACGTAAATCAAATTTTGAGTGTAATAAAAAATCAGCGATAAAAAATTTATTTTCGTGAAAGAGCTGTATTTTCCATTTCTTTAAATTTTGACAAAAGTTCGTTTGGAAGTGAAGATGAATTCGATTCTGTTTTCTTTCTATTTTTATCGAATTCGGAAATTTTTTTCTCGTCTTTTTCCAAATTTTCTTTCATTTTTGAAGATTCTTTTTTGAATTCCGCATCGTATTTTACATTAGTAAGAGTCGCATTGCTTCCTTTCAGCCTAAAAGCCAAGGAAACTATATTCAACTCAGGAACGAACATTTTCAATCCGTTCAGAATATATTTTTTATTCATATGAAACATTTGAATCCAGCCGGGGTGGTCGGCTTCTATTAAAAGTATATTGTTTTTTATTTCGATTACATTTGAATGCTCATATAAATTCTGTCCCAAATTGGAATTGTAGTTTTTTATGCTTGTGACAATTTTTTTCCAAGCGGACGAAAATTTATTGTTCTTTTCAAATGCGGCTTTTTCGATATTGCTGTAAGCCGCGCTAATCATGTCCGCACATGAAACTACATTATTTTTCATACCATTCTCCATCTTTTATTTGAAATATCTTAGTGCTTTCTTTTTTGTACCTGTCGTATGGCTCTCCCGGTAAAAAAGTACAAAAAAGTTGATCGTATTCCGGAATCACAGAAGTAAATTTCGCACGCTTTTCAGGATCTAGTTCCAGCATTACATCGTCCATAAGAAGAACCGGTTTTGCTCCTGTTATTCTTGTGTAATAAACCGCCTGAGAAATTCTAAGAAGTAACGCTGTCAATCTGCACTGACCTGTAGATGCCGTGGGAATAAATTGTTTTCCTTCCCTCATAAAAATAATTTTGTCCCTATGCGGACCATAAAACGAATTTCCTAAAATCTTATCTTTTTCTCTGTTAATTTTTAAAAAATCAAGAATTTCTTCAAATGTCGGAAAACGGCTTCCGACGTTTTCTTTTATTTCTTTCCAAGAAGGGTAGTAACCGATTGAAACACCTTCTATTCCGGAAACGATTTCATAAAGCCGTCCAAAAATTTCGTTGAACTGAAAAACTGCATTTTTTCTTTTTCTTTGAACTTCAAGTCCTGTCTTTACAAGCTGAACATCATAAATATCCAGCATATCATAATCTTTATTTTTTAAAATCAAATTTCTAGTTTTCAATACTTTTTTGTAATTCCTTATATCGTCTATATATAAAGAAT
>CAJPOF010000018.1 GCA_905372235.1 uncultured Treponema sp. | reverse complement strand
GGGCGGCACCGCCAACTTAAAAGTTGGCGGTCGCTATGTCCGCGGTTCCCCTACGGTCATTCCTCCGCTGCGCTCCGGAACAGCCTTCGGCTGCCGCTCCCAGCGCTGCCGCTTTTCCGCAACAAAACGCATCTTCCCTAGAAAAATTAAAACATCCGCAACGCGGCAGGGATTGTAGGTGCGGCGAAGCCGTTCCGAAATGAGCAAAGCGAATGCAGGAATGAAGCGAAAGCGGAACACCGAAAAGCCCGGCTTTTGCAAGATTTTCTTGCAAAAGGCCGCCCGGAACACAACGACTACTAAAATCCACCCTACCATTTCATTTCGGAACATAGCTCCACATAGGGGGCGGTTTTTCCTTCCGTCTCGAACATCACGATGCGATTTCCGCCTTTTTTCAAAAGCGGCGCGGGAATGTAAAGCCTGTGCTGCGGTCCCACGCTCCAAAATCTTCCTATATTAAATCCATTCACAAAAACGCAGCCTTTTCCCCAGCCTTTAAAATCAAGGAATGTGTCTCCGGGTTCATCGACATTGAAATCATATATATAGAAAGAAGGCGATTCGGATTTTTCAGTTTGCGCCGCCGTTTTCCACTTGCCGCGCACAAGAAGTTCGTTCATTTCCGAATCGTCCAGCGGAAGATTGTATATTTCCCAGCCGAAATGCGCATGACCGTCTATGAGAACGTCCGCCAAAAGTCCTTTCTGCTGTTCCTCAAGTTTATGCCCAAAGTTCACCCTGCCAAGATTTTCCACAAGAAAATCCAGCGTCGCTCCCTTTGCCGTATTAACTTTCCAGACTTTTCCTTCCCTGTAATTGAGCGGCCACAATCCGCCGCCTTCATTTGAGATTTCCTTGTCGAATGCCGTAAAAAGTTTTTTGCCGTCGGAAAACGCAATTATTCTGTCGGCGCTTTTTTTGAAAATCAGTTTGAAGGCGGCTTCGTCCGGCTTCAGTTTTGTTCTGTAAAGAATGTAGCCGTAATTTTGCCCGGATTCTTCCATAGAGATGGGAAAACCGGAAGCTTTGGGTTTGCCAAAAACTTCAAGATTTTCAAAAAGGTCGGCTTTTTTTGACCAAAAGATTTTTCCGTACGCAATTTTTTTGATTTCCATGGAAAATTTCAGCGGCGGAATTTTCCCAAGATTTTTTTCGATGACTTTTCTGAACGCCCAATATTTTTTTGTAAGCGAGCCGTCCTCGGAAACGGGAGCGTCGTAATCATAACTTGTCGTGTCAGGCGTAAGATGCCCGTAGTAGTTAGAGCCGTTCATAAAACCGAAATTAGTTCCGCCGTGAAACATATAAATATTTATGTTGTGTCCGTTCCCGATTGCATAATCATAATCTTTTACGTTTATCGAAAGAATCGAACGGATTTTGAATTTATTTCCCCATGCGCTGAACCAGCCTGCCCAAAATTCCATGTTCATAAGCGGCTTTTCTCCTTGCATGAAAGGTTTCATCATGCCGAATTTTTTCTTGCAGTTTGCGCCGAAATTTCCTGTAGGCAAAGCGCCTTCCGCCTGCCCCGTCCTGAACGCAGCCCCCCACGGTCCGTCCGAGGTAACATACGGAACTGTAATTCCGAGTTCGGTCATAAGATTTTTAAGCCAACGCAGATAATCCGTGTCGTTTGCAAAATAGCCATATTCATTTTCAATCTGAACAAGAATCACGTTTCCGCCCGCGTCAATTTGATGCCTTGCAATACGGGGAATCAACTGTTCGTAATATTCTCGCACATGACGCAAAAACGGCTCGTACATACAACGAACTTTCATTCCCTTTTCCGAAAGAAGCCAAGCAGGAAGTCCGCCCCATTCCCATTCTGCGCAGATGTACGGAGACGGCCTTACAATCACGTAAAGCCCAAGGTCATTTGCGATATCAATAAACTTTTCAAAATCATGCATTCCATTCCACAAGAATTCGCCCTTTTCCGTTTCATGAAAATTCCACGGAATATAGGTTTCCACCGTGTTAAGTCCCATCGCCTTGGCTTTTTCAAGCCTGTCTTTCCAATATTCAGGCACAACCCTAAAATAATGAATCGCTCCGGAAATAATCTGAAAAGGTTTTCCATCCAAATAAAATTTTTCTCTTATTTCAAATCGTCCCATAAACGCACCTCTCGAAAAGACATTTGCTGCCATCGTCCCAACAGAATACAGACAATCGGCGTTTTTTTTCAAGAAGCAAAACAGCGGAAAACGGCGCACCCTCCCCCACCCCACCGGAATAAAAAAATCCCGAACTTCGCAATCCGAATCGAAATGTTGCACACGGGATTTATAAAACGATTTGCCCGGAGAACTCGAAAAACAAACAAAAAATACAACATTCATATAAATATTCAAAAAAATAAAAAAATCGCCTCAAAACGAATTCTAGAGGCATGTATAAAAATTACCCATATTTGCGGTATATAGGTAATAAATACCTTAATTATACATATCTAGCCGGGATTTTATACCTATTTTATCAGTAATTCGGTATTTTTTACCGTCATTTTAGGTATTTGGGCATGGATTTTATTTTTTCCGTATGTTAAAATCTGATTGAAAAATCCGAAGCATGGAGAAAAATGATGAAAATATATTCTGTCGCCCTTCAGAAAGGCGGAGTAGGAAAAACTTCAGTGGCGGTAAGTCTTGCCGTAGAACTTTCAAAAAAAGGCAAGGCCATAATCGTGGACGCAGACAGCCAAGGAAATTCCACGACATGGCTGGGCATTCAGACAATGGAATACGAACTTGCAGATTTACTGAACGGAAAATGCTCGCTTGAACAATGCGTGATGCCCACAAAAACCAAAAATCTTTCAATTATTCCGACGGCAGGACTTGGCGGCGAGCTTAAAGAATACAGCGAAAATAAAGCCGGCGGAAACCAAGGAAAAATAAAAAAGACGCTCAAAGAAGTTGCCAAAAACTTTGACTACTGCATAATCGACACTTCGCCGAATTTCGGAAATTTTGAACGCTCGATTTTTTATGCAACAAACGAAATAATCGCCGTCCTGCAGCTGGATGAATTTTCCAAAGACGGGCTTCAAATTTTCAACGACAGGCTGAACACCTTCATAAACGATAATATGGAAGACGACGAGCCGCGTCCGACGTTCAACAAAATCGTGTTTAACGCCAAGGACGACAGAATCTCCCAGCAGGGAATAATTCTGAATCAGTTTCAGCCATTGAAAGACCACGGATACAAGCTTTATGTGATTCCGGTTGACCAGGCATTCCGCAAAGCGCAGAGCGCCCACATTTCGGTGCAGGACTTTTCGGGAACAAAACAAGAAACCCTAGAGACTTTGGAAAAACTCGCAGAAGACCTGCGGTAAAGGAGGGCAACATGGCAGGAAAGAAAATCACCAGCGAACAGTTGGCAGGAAACACGGAAGTCCTTAACGACCTTTTGGGGGGCTCCGCAAAAAAACCGCCGAAAAACGAAGCGGACGCCAACAAAAAACCGCTCGACACGGAAAAAGACGTTCACCTTACGATGCTCGTAAAAGAATCCACCCGAAAAGCCTGGAAACAGTTTTTTATAGAACACGACCTGAACACGACCCAAGGAATAGAAATTGCCATGCGGCATTTGATAGACGACGTTGAACGAGATTTATACAGACTTTCAAAAGGTGGACTTTCAAAAAACATCGACAAAAACTAAAAAAGAATGCAACGATAATTTTTGCGCATAAAAAATTATCACGGAACAAAAAGAAAAACATTCGATTTTCCGACAAAACGACTACGAAAGTCCACAAATTACGATAACAGCGACTACTTATATCCACTGAGCAAGGATGGTGGATTTAGGTAGTCGTATTAGAAAAATCGAAGAATTTTTGTGGATTTTAGTAGTCGCCAGAGAAATTTTCACCTTTTTCATGGACTTAGGTAGTCGTTCCAAAAAAGGAAAATGGATATTGGTAGTCGTTGTGAAGAAGAAAATTAATACAAATCGGGCAAAAATGCCAAAATCTCGGAGCAAAAAATTTGAAAATTCTGAAAAAATCCCTTAAAAAATTCAAGTGGATTTTAGTAGTCGTGCAAAAAACAGAAAAATCCAGTTTTTTTCGAAAAATTGAAAAAAAATCGACGCAGACATTGAATTTATCAACTACCGACATTATCATATGGTAGTCGATTGAGCCTGCGCACAGAAAAAGGATATCGGTAGTCGAAAAAGTGGATATCGGTAGATAGAAAGTGGAGGTCAGTAGTCGAAACGGTGGAGATCAGTAGTCCGGGAAGAAGATAAAACATTACAATACAACAAAAAAGAGGACTCCTAAATTTATAATTAACTAAATAATAAATTCATTTTTCTAAAATAAAACAGGATAAAAGATGAACGAAGTCGCCACAAGACCAAGAGAAACAGTAATACAGTCGAACGCAATAAGCAGAGGAATCTACACTTGCAGCCCATTGGCAAGAAAACTCATCGCATACTGCATTTTGAAAATAGACTATTATCCGCAAAAAGTCGAAAACAAGACAGTCGAGACCTTGCACCATTTCAAGAGCAGTTTTCCGATTTCAGAATTCATAAAAAAACTCGGAATCTCGAAAGGTTCTAACACATATGCGCAGGTAAAGAGAGCCGTCGAAGAATTGACCACAAGCGTAATCCAGGTCGAAAACACTGAAGAAAAATACAAAGCCTACACATGGTTCTCGTCAGCCGATTATGACAAGAAAAAAGACCTTATAGAACTTGAATTCAACCAGCAAATCGGATTTGCCATAATCGAGTGGAAGGAAAAAAAACAGTATTCGGCGATGAAAATAAAGACAATCGGAGAAATCCAGTCGTTTTATGCGCTAAGATTTTTTGAAATCGCATGCTCCTGGTATAACGCAAAAGGCCGTTACGGAAATGAGCGAAATTCATGGAAATTCACGTTGACCGTCGACGAAATAAAAAAAATGTTCAAGATAGACAAGGACGCTTACAAAGAGCGGATGAACAATTTCATCACAAAGGTCATAAAAAATCCGATAGACGAATTGAACCGGGTAAACAACGATTTTTCTATAGAATATTCAAAGATTATTGAAAACCATAAAACCGTCGGATTTACGTTTACATGCACCGAATGCGATGTTCTGAAAATATCTTCGGACGATTCCGATTCCGTGAAGGAAGAAAAGAAGGTTTTAAATGACGAGGCGCGTGAGATGGAATATTACAAAATGAAATATCCGTCTCAGTGGGAGGCGGCGATAAAACTTGCGGAAGCGCAAAACGAACTTCCGTTTGATTTTGCGGCGGCGACCGAAGCCAGAGCGGTTTCAATTCTTAGGGAACAAGGGCTTGACTGAAAATCTTGTTTTTATGGATTTAGGTAGTCGGACGGAGAAAAATCTGCAGGTTTTTAGCAAACGACTACTAAAGTCCAGCGGATGCGGAAACTTCCCGTGAAAAAACGGATTCCTTTTTTCAAGAGCGACTTGCGGCATTGAACTTTATTATTGACGGATTTATATTTCTACAATAAATGACGGAGAAGATAATCGGTCGTCTTTGTGTTTTTTTGCGATGGATTTTTATTTGGAGGGCTTATGAAAAGGATTTTATCGATTTTTATTTTGGGATTGAGCGTTTTGTTCGGTTTTTCCGGCTGTGAAAAAGGACAGAAATCCATGTCCGACGGAAAATATTCCGGAGTAGGGGAGGGGAGAAACGGATTCATAACGCTTACGATAGACGTTAAGGACGGGAAAATTTCTGATGTAAACGTGGATTCTGAAGCCGAATCCGAGTTTGCAAAAGAGGCGATAGAAAAACTTGCGTCTCAGACCGTCCGGGGTTTTTCCGTAGATGAACTTGACGCTGTGAGCGGGGCGACGATGACTTCCAGAGGAACAATCGAGGCTTTGCGGAAAGCCGTTGACGCTTCGAAGGGAATCGTAGAAAAGCCAAGAAAATACAGGAATTGTTCGTGTGATGTGGTTGTGATTGGTTCGGGCGGAGCCGGGCTTTCTGCGGCTGTTGAGGCGGCACTTGCGGGAGCTGACGTGATTGTTCTTGAAAAAATGGGCATTGTCGGCGGAAATTCCAATTATGCGACGGCAGGACTTAATGCTTCGGAAACGTCGGTTCAGCGAAAACTCGGAATAGAAGATTCGAATCAGCAGTATTTTGAGGACACAATGACTGGCGGCCACGGAATAAATAATCCCGACTTGGTAAAGACTTTGACGGAAAATTCTGCGGACGCTGTGGAATGGCTTTTTTCGTTGGGAGCGGACATGAGCGATGTCGGAAAAATGGCAGGCTCAACGAACAGGAGAACCCATCGACCTAGCGGAGGAGCGCCCGTGGGGTCTCATCTTGTTGCGGTTCTGCAGAAAGCCGCGATGGACAATGGCGTTGATATTAGGCTGCGAAATAGAGTTACGGAAATTTTGAATTCGGGAAATCCCGGCGGAGAAGCAAAAGGCGTTGTGGTAGAGACCGAATCGGGAAATTATACGATAAAGGCAAAATCCGTGATAGTTGCGACTGGCGGTTTTGGAGCGAATTCTGAAATGGTGGCATCGTTTAAGTCGTCCTTGCAAAATTTCAGGACGACGAACCACAAAGGAGCTACGGGAGACGCTGTTACTCTTCTGAAGCCGTTTGATGCCGATTTTGTGCAGATGGATCAGATTCAGACGCATCCGACGGTCGTTGTGGGTTCTGGAATAATGATTACGGAAGCCGTGCGTGGAAACGGAGCAATCCTTGTGAATCGGTCGGGGAAGAGATTTTACACGGAGATGGCGACGCGTGATGTCATGTCGGAAAAGATTTTGGCTCAGGAAGGTCGGTCTGCTTTCCTTGTGTTCGACCAAGGAATAAGGGAATCTTTGAAGGCGATTGACGGCTATTCCAGGCAAGGACTTTTGACGGAAGGAAAGGACGTTGCGGAGCTTGCAGCAAAAATCGGAGTTCCGGTCAATGCCCTTGAAAAAACTATAGAAAATTACAATACATATCAAAAAAATGGAAAAGATGTTGAGTTCGGCAGGAAAGGCAGCGAGATGCCTAGACCTTTGACAAAAAGTCCGTATTACGCCGTCGAGGTAGAACCGGCTATCCATCATACGATGGGAGGAGTGAAGATAGATTCTTCCGCCAGGGTTATAAACAGGAGCGGAGATGCGATTCCGGGATTGTTTGCGGCGGGAGAAGTTACCGGCGGAATCCACGGAGCGAACCGACTTGGAGGAAACGCCGTCGCCGACATTGTAATTTTTGGGCGTATCGCAGGAAAGTCCGGTGTAAAATATGCCGGAATAAACTAATCTCAATTGCAAACTTATGATGCCTTGAACTATTGACATTTTAGTTAGCATTAACTAATTTTATGTTAGCGTCTGCTAATCCGGATGCAATGTGAAAGAGGCTTGTTTGGAAATGCGTAAAATTTCTAGTTTAATTTTAGGAACGGCTTTATTTTTTGCGGCAGCGGTTGCTCCTCTGTTTTCTGAGACTTATGCAAGTTGGAATGCCGTAACCGATGAGATGCACGATGTTCTTGACGAGGCGTATAAAATCTATCTTCGAGGGGAATCGGATGCCGCCAAAAAGCAGGTAAATGTTGCCTATTTTCAATATTACGAAAAGGTCGGATTTGAGCGTACCACACAGGCTAAGATTTCGGGAAGCAGAGCCGGAATCGTGGAGCAACAGTTTGCCACTGTAAAAAAAGTAATCACGGAAAAAAAGCCAGCTAAGGCGGTCGAAGCGGAGTTTGACAAGTTGAAGTCAATGCTTCGGGAAGATGCCAATAAACTTGATCCCAAACCTTACTGGGGGAATATTGCCGAGGGATATTCTAAAGATTTATCCAACGCATATAGACTTTACAAGAGAGGCGAAAAATCTGCTTGTGATCAGGCTTTCGCCCAAATTATTGACAGAATCTACAATGATAAGGAAATCGGATTTTACCGCAAGGTGCTGAAGGTCGCAAAGGATGATGCGGCTTTCATCGATAAAAAAATCGAAAAAAGCAAGACTGCTCTTGAATCAAGGATTGCAGGTAAAAAGATTGGGGCGTCCTTTGATGAATTGGGTGCGGCTCTTGTTGCGGTTTCTGCGGATTTGGATTTTTACGAGGCGAACTCCAGTTGGAGCGCATTTTGGCTTAATTTTGTTGCATCAATTTCAATCATATTGAAGGAAGGGTTTGAGGCAATTCTTATCGTTGCGGCAATCATCGCATATCTTAGAAAGAAAAAGATGGAGCATCATCTGAAGTCCGTGTATATGGGCTGTGTGATTGGCGTTGCCGCTTCCGTTGTGATGGCGATTTTGCTTAATGCATTGGCAGGCGGTCAGGGGGACAAGCAGGAGCTTATCGAAGGGCTTACAATGATTTTTGCAACTGCCGTCCTTTTTTACACGAGCAACTGGATGATTTCAAAGTCCGATGAGCATCAATGGGAAGGCTACATAAAGAATCAGGTTTCGGCGACTTCGGAAAAAGGCAGTGTGCTTGGACTTGCTTCCACCGTGTTCCTTGCGGTCTTCCGGGAAGGAGCGGAAATTGTGCTTTTCTATCAGGCTTTGGTTCTTGGAGCAAAGAGCGGAACCGCGATAAGTGCGATTTGGTGGGGCTTGGGAATCGGCTGTGTTTTGCTTGTGGGCGTTTATCTTCTGATAAAGCTTGTCTCAATCAAAATGCCGTTGAAACCGTTCTTCCTTGCGACTTCGATACTGATGTTCGTGATGTGCGTTGCCTTTGTCGGAAACGGAATTCAGGAATTTATCGAAGGCGATTTCATAAGTGTTACCCAGTTGAAAGGTTTGCCGACGCTTTCAATTCTTGGAATTTATCCTTGTGTAGAAACGCTTTTGGCCCAGTTTTTGTTCCTTATTCCTGTGGTGGCGTGCCTTGTGATTCAGCTTGAAAATCAGAAGTCTGCAAGAAAGCATTTTGAAAACAAGGATTCGCCGATTTCGGTATCTCCTAAAAAACGCAAGTTGTCTGCTGTTCTGCAGATTTTGTTTGGATATTTTGGAGTCGGTAATTTCTATTTAGGAAATGTCGGAAAGGCCGTTTTGCAGTATTCCTGCACGGTTTTTGGAATTTACTTTGTCTACATGGGTCAAAGTGCAAAATTGGCTCATCCTGTATTCGGAATGTTTTTTATAATATTCGGAATTGCGGTGGTGGCGTACAGTTTCGTTACCGTTTTGGTCGATTTTGCGCTGATTCTTTCCAAGAAGATGAAGGACGGCTACAAGTTGCCGGTGTTAAATTAGGAAAATTCCCGTTAAGGGATTTTATAAATTAGTTATTAAAAACTAAAGGAGTTTTTTATGAAAAAGACATTGTCTTTGTTTGTATTGGCAAGCGCAATCAGCCTTGCTTTCGTTGGATGTTCAAAAGCAACTAACAAGTCTTCTATGTCTTCCATGGATGACGCTGCCGTTGAAGAGACAGGTTTCGAGGAATTCGACATCGGAGATGAGCAGGAAGTTGGTTTCTTGAACGTAGCCGGAGTTTATTTCCAGCCGGTAGACATGGCAGGTAACGGAGCTGTTTACAATGCTGCCGATTATGCTTTCCACATTGAGGCTGACATCTCCGCAGGTGAGAATGACCTTGGCTACGGAGTTGGTGACTTCGTTCCATATCTTACGGTTGACTATGAAATCAAGTCAAACGCTACCGGAAAGGTTGCTGCATCAGGCACATTCATGAACATGAACGCTTCTGATGGTCCTCACTATGGTGCGAACATCGAACCAATTCCAAATGGTTCTTACACTGTTACATTCAAGATTCACAGCCCAGAGGAACAGGGATATCTTCTTCACACGGACAAGACGACTGGTGTTTCTGGAACTTTCGCAAACTACTGGACAAAGAAGACTTTGGACGTTGTTTGGTCAGACTGGGAATGGAACGGACCGGCTTGGTAATGTGATTTACTATTCTTAGTAAAATCTATCTTTCTTTTGTAAGCACGCATTGAAAGTTATTTTCAGTGCGTGTTTTTGCGTAGAAGAGGTTCTGTCCTCTCGGATTTTAAGGTCGTTATGCTTAAATATTTTGTTTGGGTTGTTAGAGATTTGGCAGCTCCAGGAATTGTCTATGCCTTGATTTTGGCTTTGACGGTGCTTTTTGAGACGCGCCGTCAGAAAAAGGTGGTTCTGTTTGGAAGCCTTGCGGGTCTTTTGGGCGCAGTTTTGGTTGCGGTTCTTAGACACTTTTATCTTGTCAGGGACAAGAAGATGCTTATTTTCAATCTTTATCTTGGGGGAATTCTTCTTGTTTCGAGCCTTGTTTATTTCGCATTTAATTTTGGAATTCTTCACAAAAAAAATCCCAGGATAAATTCTATCGTTCTGAATGCAGCAGGTTCGCTTTTTTCTGCGGGCCTTTTTATATATTATCTTCCTGCCGATTTGCTTTATCCTTTTCATTTTCTTATAAAAGGGCAGAGCGTGTTCAGCACGGATTATCTTTTTAAGTTGATTGGATTTTGTTTTGGTCTGGTTCTTGTCTTTTTTTTGTTGCTGTCGGTTTATAAGGTTCTTGCAAATCTTTCCGTTGGATATTCGAGGGTTCTTTCGCTTTTTGTATACGTAATGAATTTTCTGATTGTGTTTCCGTACATCATAAACCAGATGCTTATCCGGAGGTGGATAAGATGGAGTCGGGGAATGCGGAACATGAATCGCTTTTTCTCGAATCACGGGAATCTTTTTCTTTTTGCGGTTCTTGCGGTTCTTCTTGTCATTGCGCTCGCGCTTTTCTACAAAAGTTTTCACAATGCAGAGCCGTATTCAAATCCTGCGGAACACAGGAAAATCCGCGCGAAATGCAGAAATCAAAGGCGATGGGTTTTTGCGTTTCTTTTGATTGGAACGCTTTCGGTCGTGAATCTTACGGCTCTTCAGAAAATCAGCAAAAAGGAAGTACGGCTTTCCGCGGCGGAATCGTTCACTCTTAGCGGAGACATTGTTTCCGTTCCGGTTGAGCGGGTTTCTGACGGGAATCTGCACAGATTTGAATACAAGACCCAGGACGACGTTGGAATCAGGTTTATCATAATTCAGAAAAACGCTTTTGCGTTTGGGATAGGTTTTGATGCCTGCGAGATATGCGGCGCGACAGGTTATTACCAAAAAGGTAGTCAGGTAATCTGCAAACTTTGCGATGTGGTGATGAATATAAACACAATCGGATTCAAAGGTGGCTGCAATCCGATTCCGTTGCCGTATGTCATTGAGGACGGAGAAATCCGAATCAACGTCAAGGATCTTGAGGTCGAGAAGAGGAGGTTTCGCTGATGTTTTGGAGGATGGTTTTTCAGTCGTTTAGGCGGCAGAAAGGCAAGATGGCGATGATAGCGTTTACGATTGCTCTGGGTGCAAGTCTTGCCACGGCAATGCTGAATGTCATGTTCGGCGTGGGCGATAAAGTGAATCAGGAATTGAAGACCTACGGAGCGAACATCCGGGTTGTTCCGCAGACGGCAAGTCTTTTGAGCGATATTTACGGCGTTGACGGCGGAAGCGAAAAATTTCTTAGGGAAGATGAACTTGGAAAAATCAAGACGATTTTTTGGGCGTTCAATATTGTTGACTATGCGCCATATCTTGTGGCGGAGGTGCTTCTTGACGGGAAAAAAATCGGAGTGACGGGAACATGGTTCAATCACCATCTTTCGCTTCCCACCGGGGAAGAACTTGATACGGGCATGATAAGTATGAAAAGTTGGTGGCATATAAGCGGCGGACCTTGGCTTAAAGATTCGGACGAGAATTCCGTGATGGTCGGAAGGGAGATTGCCGAAGAACTTAATTTGAACGCTGGCGATTCTGTTTTTCTGAAGGGAAGTGCTGCGGCAAAGTCTTTTGTGGTGAAAAGTATTTTTGATGGCGGCGGCGAAGAGGATTCCAGGATTTTTATGAATCTGCATGATGCGCAGGCGTTGGTCGGGAAGGAAGGGCTTATAAATTCCATCGAGGTCAGCGCGCTTACAAGTCCGGACAATGAACTTGCCCGAAGAGCGGCGCAGAATCCTGAGAGCCTTACAAATGCCGAGCGAGAAACTTGGTACTGCACGGCATACGTTTCTTCCATCTGCTATCAGATTCAAGAGGTCATAAGCAATGCGGTCGCAAAGCCCGTTCGTCAGGTTGCCGAAAGCGAAGGCGCGATATTGGGGAAGACCCAGCTTTTGATGCTTCTGATTACGGTTTTGAGCCTGATTGCGTCTGCTCTTGGAATTTCAAATTTGGTTACGGCGAGCGTGATGGAACGCAGCAAAGAGATAGGTCTTTTGAAGGCGATTGGAGCTCACGATACGCCTGTCGCTTGGCTTGTGCTTACTGAAATAATAATAACTGCAATTTTGGGCGGACTAGTGGGGTATTTTGCCGGATGCGATTTTGCCCAAATCATCGGAAGGACGGTTTTCGGCTCTGCGATAGCGGTAACGCCCGTCGTTATTCCGTTGGTTGCGATATTGATTTTTCTTGTTACGATGGCAGGAAGCATTCCTTCAATCCGCATGATACTTGCGCTTGAGCCTGCGGAAGTTCTGCACGGTCGCTAGGCATTCGGAGATTGTATGACAAAGACAAATTTTTATCTGAAAATGATAACAAGTTCGTTGGTGCGGCGCAGGAGCAGAATGCTTACGGCTTTGCTTGCGATTGCAATCGGGTCTACCGTGCTTAGCGGACTTGTGACGATTTATTATGATGTTCCTAGGCAGATGGGAAAAGAACTACGTTCTTATGGAGCGAATATTCTTTTGGTATCCTCGGGAACGGAAAGTTTTTCGCTTGATTCTTTGCGCAGTGCCGAAAAATATTTCCCCAAGGATTCTGTCGTGGGGCTTACTCCGCTTAAATATCAGAATGTGCGTGTGAATGAGCAGCCGTTTGTTGCGGCCGGAACTGATTTTGGGGAACTAAAAAAAACCAGTCCCTATTGGTTTGTTTCGGGTTCTTATCCTGAGAAGCCGGCGGAGGCGTTGATAGGTCAGAGTGTGGCGGAAATTACAGGACTTTCTGTTGGCAGGGAATTTTTGGCTCATGGAGTTGACGGATTTGGAAATAAATTCGACAAAAGGTTCAAGGTCTCGGGAATTTTGCAGACCGGCGGAAGCGAAGAGGACTGCATATACATGAGCATGGTCGATGTGGAGAATCTTAGCGGTTTTTCAGGGCTTGTGGATGTGGTTGAATGTTCGATTTCGGCTGGCGGCGAGGAATTAAAAAGCATTGCCGAAGAAATTTCCAAAAACGTGCCTGAAATTTCTCCGCGTCTTGTTAAGCGAGTAACCCAATCTGAAGGAACGGTGCTTGGAAAACTTCAGGCGTTGGTCTATATAGTTACGATAATCGTCCTTATATTGACGATGGTCTGTGTTGCTACAACGATGATGGCTGTCGTTACGGAACGGCGGCGTGAAATCGGATTGAAGAAGGCGCTGGGTGCTTCCAACAGAGAAATCGTATGGGAATTCCTTGGCGAAGGGCTTTTCCTTGGCGCATTGGGCGGTGCGCTGGGGGTCGTGCTTGGCTATTTCTTTGCGGAAGCCGTCAGCATGAACGTGTTCACCAGAAGCATTTCGTTTAATTGGCTTATAGTTCCGCTGACGGTTGTTGTTTCGGTTATGGTGACGGCACTTGCTTGCGTGATACCCGTAAGAAGCGCCACCGATGTTGACCCCGCATTGGTCTTGCGAGGAGAGTAGGGCGTTCGTTTTTGCGGCGTACTTGTGATAAAAATTAATAGGAGTGAAAGATGGCATTGCTTGAAATAAAGAATATATCAAAGATTTACAGCGGCGGAACGGTCGAGGCGTTGAAGAACGTCAGCCTGAACGTTGAGAAAGGAGAATGGGTTGCGATAATGGGTCCTTCCGGTTCGGGAAAATCGACCATGCTCAACATAATCAGCTGCATGGATAAACCGACCAGCGGCGAAGTGATTTTGGACGGCGTTGACGTTGCAAAGCAAAATTCCAGGGATTTGACGAACATAAGGCGGGACAAAATAGGTCTTGTATTCCAGCAGTTCCACCTTGTGAACTACCTTACAGCGATTGAGAATGTGATGGTAAGCCAATATTATCATAGTATGCCCGATGAACAAGAAGCCATGGAAATGCTTGAACTTGTAGGGCTAAAGGAGCGTGCAAAACATCTTCCTCACCAACTGTCGGGTGGCGAGCAGCAGCGTGTCTGCATTGCACGGGCTTTGATAAATCACCCTGCGATAATCCTTGCGGACGAGCCGACGGGAAATCTGGACGAAGCTAACGAGAACATTGTCATCGACATTTTCAAGAAACTACATGCGGAAGGGAAAACGATTATAGTGGTTACACATGCTCCGGAAGTCGCCCGATTCGCTGAAAGGACAATTGTTTTGGAGCATGGAAAATTTCATAAAGAAATCCGGGACGGTCATTTCAGTTGATTTTCAATACGCCGCCTGCCATCGTGTAGATTGCGTCCGCATATTTTGCCGCATCGGTTTCATGCGTAACAAGAAGAATTCCTACGTTTTCTTCTTTTGCGATTTTTTTTAGAAGGGAAAGGACGTTGTGCGTGTTCTCGTCATCGAGGTCGCCGGTGGGTTCGTCCGCAAAGATGAAGGCTGGGCTGTTTATCAGCGAGCGGGCTATGGACATTCGGCGAAGTTCTCCGCCGCTAAGGCTGCCGGGTCTTTCATTTTGCAGATTTTTGATTCCTACTTTTTCAAGAAGATGAACGGCTTTCTCTTTTAATTCCGGGCTTTCTTCACCGTAAACTAAAGCAGGAAGCATCACGTTTTCGACCACGGGAAGCCCGTTCAGTCCGCTCTGCACTTGTGGAATCACGCCGAAATTCTTGTTCCTGAACCTTGAAAGCGATGCGTCGTCCATTTTGTAGATGTCTGTCGGATTTTTGTCCGCTGCGTCCGCTTTTAGAAAAATCCGTCCTTCAGAGGGCTTGAGCATTCCGCTCATCATGCTAAGAAAGGTGCTTTTTCCGCTTCCCGACCGTCCGACGATTTCTACGATAGAGCCTTGGCTGATTGCGAAATCCGTCTTTTGGACGGCGTAAAAATAATTCGAATTTTTTGTTTGGCGCATATATTTGCGAGAAATTCCTTCGGCACTTAAAAGCATTTTGTTCCCCTTTAGTTTTCGTCTCTGAGGATAAGTCCCGTGTCTTGGCGGCTTATTTTTATTGCGGACATCGCAGAGGCGGTAGCTCCGCTTACGGCAGAGATTAATAGCGTCATCACGCAAAGTATTACAATCTTGATGATTTCCGGCATCAGATAAGGAAGTCCGAGGCTTTCCTGAATTAGATTTTTAAACGAGATTCCAAAAAGCATTACGGTGACGATTCCAATTATGCCGCCGGAAAGTCCAAGAATTACACTTTCCGACACGATGAGCGAAGCGAGTTTTTTTCGAGAAACTCCAATCATTCTTAGAATCGCAAATTCTTTTTTCCGCTCGTTCATTATCATCGAAAAGACAATCATCATCATCGTGACGCACAAAATCCACATAATTACGATTAGGACTTTGACAATTTTTGTAATGCCGCTTAATGAATCGGAAACATCGCTTGTCATGCTTTTTGCGGTTACCGCACGAATTTTTCTTTGGTGTATGTTTATGTAGCCGGCGATGTCTTTTACTGAATATCCGTCAGCAGCTTTTATCATTAGCGAAGAAATTGTGTTTTCCGCATCGACTTTTCCTGTGGGGGAATGCGGCATTTCGGACGCTTTTTTGACCATCCTTTTTATTGTGTTCAGGTTCATGTAGACGGCGTTGTCCAGCCCTGAGCCGGTATGTTTCAGCTGTCCAGCCACATGGCACGGAATTCCGTAGAACATCAGTGTCTCGTTTTCCGGAATTGTTACCCGGCTTCCGACAAGGATTTCACCGTCTTTCAGTTTTCCTTTGTAAGTTTCTGCCGCCCAAGGCTGAACCGTAAAGTCCGTTTCCGGCTCAAAGCCGATAAGCTGCAAAGTCACGGAGCAGCATCCGGCGCTAAGAGACGACAGAAAAATTTGCGGCGAAATTTTTTGGATTCCGTCTATTTTGGACAGAATTTCCAGATATTTTGATGGCATATAGAAAGTCGTTCGGTTTCCGTTCAGAAGCAGGTTTTCGATTGTCTCTTTTGTTCTTGCTTCGTAGGGGACAATCAAAATGTCCGCGCCAAGGCGATTTTCAAGATTTTTTAGTCCGTTTTTAAGGCTTTCTACTATAAGAGAGCCGCCGAAAGTCGTGATTGCAAGCAGAACCGAAAAAACAAGCAGCGAAACGCTTCGTCCTGACCGTGCAAAAATATTTTTGATGGGAAGTTTGTTAAGAAATTTCATATTGGTTAGCAGATACTAACATTTTTCCCGATTCTGTTCAAATTGCAGGCAGCCTGCGGACGCGTCGGAACGGATTTACTTTTTTCAATAACGATTGAAATACCTAAAATTTTGGGTTAATGTACCCTATGAGCAAGAAAACGGACGCCATCTATACGGCGATTTCCAGACTTGAGGAACTGAATTCCAGGCTTCCGGAGATTTCAAAGGATTTTTCGGACGATGACATCGAAGGAATCGCTTTTGAAATCGGGCGGGAACTTAAAAATCTTCGTTTTTGGATAGATTCGCTTTATTCGTATAACGGAAAATCTACCAGCAGGGCAAAAAAAATTGCCAGCAAGGAAAACGGAAAAAAAGGCGGTCGTCCGCCCAAGATTATCACCGGTGCAAGGCGGCGTATTTTTGTCCTTGAGAATCAGGAAATCCCGGAAATTGAAAGCAAGGTTCGCATTTCCGTGAGTGCCGAGGAAGAGGCGATTTTTCGGGAAAAACTGAATATTCTGACGGCGGAACTGGAATCTTGCAAAAATACTTTGGACGCTTGGCAAAAATAGGCAGCCGCCAAATTTCTGTAAATGCATTTTAAGTGGGGTGAGAAAATGAAAAAAATCCTGTATTTTGGAATTAATTTTATTTTGAGCGCAATTATTTTTTTTGGCGTGTCGGGGTGTTCGAAAGCGTTCGGAAAAACCAGTTCCGGCTCTACGGATTCTGCGCCGATGGCTTTTTCCAATGTGGAAAATGCGGTGGCTAATTCTGAACTTGAAAAACTCGATTCGGTTCTTTCAAATATGAACGAAAGGTTTAGGGCGACATTTTCGATTCCTAGAGGTGGAGAGGAGATTTTTCTTGCTGATTTACGCAAAGTTCTTGAATCGGAAAAAGATTTTTCTTCCGATGACATAAGTCCGTTTTTCCTTGTGGACAAAAAGAATTTTCTTCCGGAAAACTATATTCCCAAAAATATGATTTCGCTTAAAAAAAATGATTTGTACGCAATAACGAAAAATACGCTCGCTCTTCGCAAGGAGGCGTATGACGCTTTGAATCGCTTGGCGGCAGCGGCGAAAGCGGATGGTGTTACTCTTACTGTCGGGTCAACATACCGTTCATACGAATATCAGAAAAATCTTTTTGATTATTGGGTTCGTGTGGACGGACTTGAGGAGGCGGAACGGGAAAGTTCCAGACCGGGAACGAGCCAGCATCAGCTTGGGCTTGTGTTGGATTTTGCCCCGATAGAAGACGAATTTGCGGAAACAAAGGCGGGAAAATGGGCGGAGGAGAATGCCGCAAAATACGGCTGGAGTTTGAGTTTTCCGAAAGGTTATGAGGATGTAACTGGCTATCGCTGGGAAAGCTGGCACTTTAGATATGTTGGAATTTCTGCCGTTCAGTTTCAGGCAAAATATTTTGGCAACGTTCAGCAGTTCATGCTTGAATTTATAGATGCTTGGAAACATTGGGAGAATTAGAAAATTTTACATCCGAATTGAATGAATTAGTTCGGTTATTCTAATCTATTGCTTAGGATTACCTTTTCGGCAAGTGCCTGAGTTCCCCAGTCAAAAATCCATATGCCTGACGAAGTTTTGGCTTCTGCAAGATTCATGAAATTCCGGTTTAGATTTTTGGCGTATTTTTTGGGGTGGGGCAGGGCGTTTCCTTCCATTGTGCTTAGAAAATTCAGCAAAAATCTGTTTTTTACGCCGGAATGTTCGTTCATTGTGTCGATGACCGCCTTCCATTTGTCGTTCATTTTGTATTTGTATCTGTCTTGAACCACAAGCATTTGAGCGTCATTGATTTTTGAGATTTCAGCGGCGGATGGAAGAATTTCCGTGTTCGGCTGTTCTTGCCACCGAAAATCCATTCCAAATTCTGCGTCCGCATCTTCTGTATCTATCGAAAATCTTCTTGCAAGGATTATTTTTCCCCGGACATCTTTTGTAAGCGGAATCTCATTTTTTGTGTACCAAAGAGTTTCGTTTTTTGCTATGACTTTTTCGATGAGGGGAATGATTATTGAAATATCATCGTAGGATTTTTCCGGTTTTATGCAGAAAATTATCGATTCGCTCGGATGGGCGGACAAAAATTGTTCCGCTTCGTCTACAATATCGTCAAAAGAAAATGGCGTTGCCCACGGCAGGGCGTTTTTTCTGCAATCGCTCATGTTGTGGCACATGATAAGCGAGTTTTTTTTGTCATCAAGTCTGATTCGCAAATCCAAATAACGGAAGCCGTTTTTAAGTTGAGTGGGAATCGATGAATTTTGGGTTTTCAAGAACCATGACGGAGAAACGTATGTTGCGGTGCTGTCGTGAGTTCCGGGAATGTTTATGTCGCATATCGGCATATCATCGGGAACGGACGCCATCCAATTTTCCGTGAAGTCCGACGGATTTTTCGTTCGAGCCGAAAATCCCACGCCAACCCAAACAACAAAATATATTGTAAACAATATTGCAAGAATTCCAAAAATTGTCGTAAAAATAACTTTTGCCTTACCGTACTTTGATTTTTTCATTTTCGTTCTCCATTTGCCGATTTATTTTTGTTCGCTAAAATTTTTCCGGCTGAATCGAATGTTTTGTTCCGATTGTGGTCTGATTTTTTTACTGGCGGAACGCTGCTGCACTTTCAAGGATTTTGCCATCGAAGTCGAAAAGTGTCTGGTTTTCCCAATTGCTTTGTATCGCCGAAGAAGGAATCCAGTCGCCGCCCCAGTAGAATGTTCCGATTCCGCCAGCATCTTTTACTGCATCGATAATCGTCTTTATTATGGCGGATTGATTTTTTACGCTGAAAGCGATGCCTTTTTTGTCCGCAAAACCTTCCGTGTCGATTCCGTCAAGATAGCCGTTCATGTTTTTTGCCGCAAGAATTTTTTGTTCGTCGCTTCCAAGCACATTGTTCAGACCGTCCGTCCAAGCGGAAGTCCATGCCCAAGATGTTTCTACAACTAGAACGTCCTTTGAAAATTCAGATTTAAGACTTTTTATGTTTGCCTTTAGTTGGTCTATTGTTCCGTGTTCGTAGAACGGATAGTAACTTAGTCCTATGCAGTCAAAATCCGTCGGAATCCTTTTAAACCACCAGTTTAGAGATTTTCCGTCGTTGCTTGCAAGATGAATCATGATTTTTATATTGGGATTGTGTTTTCGGACAGCTATCGAAGCCTGTTGCAGAATGACTTCAAGGTTTTTTGCCGATTTGCTGGATTTCCATGAAGAACAAGTTGGTCTTGCATAATCATAGATGGAAGTTGCGTTGCTTTTTGTTACCAACATTCCTGAATTTATTTCGTTTCCGATTTGAATCATGTCAGGCGGATAGTCTTTTAGGTATGAAAGAACCCCCTCCGTATATGAATAAACGTGTGCGGCAAGTTCCTCGATTGTCGAGTCCGAATCCCATGCTGCAGGTCGCCTTTGTTTTTCGGGGTCTGCCCATGAATCGCTGTAATGGATATCCAGCAGAAACTTCATATTGTTGGCTTTGATTCGTTTTGCGATTTCCAGGGTTCTTTCAAGGTTGTTGTTTCCGGCTTCGGCTGTGGACGGATTATGCCAAAGTCTGAGCCGAATCCAGTTTATGCCGTTATTTTTTAAGAGTTTGAAAATGTCTTCGGTTGTACCGTCTGCATTTTTGTATGTTCCTCCACCTTCTTCGATTTGTGAGACTGTAGATGCGTCGAAGCCTTTAATGAATCCGCCGTATTCGTAATCGTTTTTATATATTTTGAACGAAGAAAACATTGCCCCTAATATCAAAAGCAAAATAATTAAAGTTGCCCTGTTCATATAAAACCTCTTTTTGGGGTTGAAGCTGAATTTTCTGAAATTATATCATAATCCGTTAGCAATACGCCAAAAAAATCATAATGTGCTTGGTTTTATAAACTTTTTTCAAGTTCTAAAATTTAATTATTTGACTTTGCTGATTTTATGACATAGTATTTTATAACATAGGCTCGGTTGAGCCGATTCAATTTTATAATTTTACGTGGTCAGATAATTCTGACCCTAGGAGATGTAAAATGCTTAAAAAATCATTGCTTACACTTTCTGCAGTGGCGATGGCTGCTGCAATGTTTACCGGTTGTACCAAGAGCAACTCTTCTTCCGGTAATACAATCACGATGAATAAGGACAAGCCGCTTGTGTTCTTCAACAGACAGCCGTCAGATCCGACTACTGGTATGATAGACATGGATTCTATGGACTGGAACGACAAAACTTACTATGTAGGTTTTGATGCTGCCGGCGGCGGTGCGGTTCAGGGACAGCTCATCGTGGACTGGCTTAGCGAACAGGATGCTTCAAAGATAGACCGAAATGGTGACGGAACTATCGGATACGTTCTTTGCGTAGGAGACGTAGGACACAACGACTCAAAGGCTCGTACCGAAGGAATCCGAAAAGCTCTCGGAACATGGAATGGTACAACAGAGCCTACAGTTTCAAAGACTGGTTCTGTTATGGTCGGCGGAAAAACCCTCAAGGTCGTTGAGCTTGAAGGAAAAGCTATGACAGGAACTGACGGTTCTACATGGAACGCAAATGCCGCTACAGACGCAATGGGCGGTTGGGCTACAAAGTTCGGTATGCAGCTTGATATGGTAGTTTCAAACAACGACGGAATGGCAATGGGTTGTCTCCAGGCTTCCAACTATCCTGCAGGACTTCCAATCTTCGGTTATGATGCAAACGCCGACGCAATCGAGGCTATCGGTGCCGGAAAACTTACAGGAACTGTATCTCAGAACGTTGACGCTCAGGCTACAGCGACTCTTCAGGTTATCCGAAACCTTCTTGACGGTCTTACAGGCGAAGATGTCTACAAAAAGGGTATGACCGAAGCTGACAAATACGGCAACAAGATTTCCGCTGAATTGAACTACATCCCGGAGACAAAGGCTGTTCTTGCTTTGAACACAGGCGTAAACTCAAGCAACTGGATGGATTATTCTTCAGGAAACCGAGACAAGGGCGTAAAACAGACGAATGCTCCTAAAAAGAAGGTAATCCTTTCAATTTACAATTCGGCTGACAACTTCCTTTCTTCATCATATCTTCCTGCATTGCAGTACTATGCTCCGCTCTTGAACCTTAACCTTACGGTTGTTCAGGGCGACGGACAGAACGAGGCTTCTTGTCTTGACAAGTTCACAAACCTTGGAAGTTTTGACGCTTATGCGGTCAACATGGTAAAGACCAACTCAGGACGTGACTACACGGACAAGTTGAGATACTAGGCTAGGTTTTATTGGTCGGATGGTCTGTAAAGCTCTTCATTGATGTTTTACAGACCTTTTTTTTAGGAAAAGGAATTTACCTGATGGAAGAAAATTTACTGGAAATTAAGAACCTTTCCAAATCGTTTGCGAAAAACAAGGTTCTTAGTGGAATCAACATTTCTGTTGGGAGAGGTAGTGTTCTTGGGCTTATGGGCGAAAACGGTGCCGGAAAGTCCACGATGATGAAATGCCTTTTTGGAATATATTCAAAGGATGAGGGACAGATTTTCCTTGAGGGAAAACCGATTGACTTTTCAAGTCCAAAAGAAGCCCTTGAAAACGGAGTTGCAATGGTTCATCAGGAACTGAACCAATGCCTTGACCGCTCCGTAACCGACAATCTTTTTCTTGGGCGTTATCCCGTCCGGATGGGAATAATCGACGAGAAAAAAATGTTTCGCGAGGTGACCAAACTTTTTGCATCTCTGAACATGAGCGTCAATCCGAACACGATTATGCGTACTATGTCCGTTTCCCAACGACAGATGGTTGAAATCGCTAAAGCGGTTTCATATAACGCCAAGATTATCGTTCTTGACGAGCCGACATCTTCTTTGACAGAGCCGGAAATAGAAAAACTTTTTGCGATTGTACGGGAACTCAAAGAGAAAGGTGTTTCCTTCATTTATATATCGCACAAGATGGACGAAATCTTCAAAATCTGCGACGAGATTGCCGTTCTTCGAGACGGAAACATGGTTCTTCAGAAACCGGCAAAAGAACTCGGAATGGAAGAATTGATTTCTGCGATGGTTGGACGTTCGCTTGACAAGCGATTCCCTGATGTGGACAACACGCCGGGAGACGACCACCTTGAGGTCAGAAATCTTTCTACAAAGTACGAGCCGCATCTTGAAGGAATTTCGTTTACGGTCAAAAAAGGAGAAATATTTGGCATATACGGGCTTGTCGGTGCGGGCAGAAGCGAACTTTTAGAGGCAATCTTTGGAATCAGGACTATTGCTACCGGTGAAATAATCGTTGACGGAAAGAAAATGAGGTTCGAAAGTGCGCAGCAGGCGATGGCGAATGGCTTTGCGATGGTAACGGAAGAGCGCAAACTGAACGGAATGTTTTCCAAGGCGACGATAGAATTCAATACCTGTATAGCAAATCTTGATGCCTACAAGACCGGTCCTGCACTTTCTTCTCGGAAAATGCGCGATGCTGCAAACAAAGAAATAAAGAAGATGCACACAAAGTGTGTTTCCGCCGATGAATTGATTTCTTCGCTTAGCGGAGGAAACCAGCAGAAAGTCATAATCGGAAAATGGCTTGAAAGAGAACCTGATATTCTTCTTCTTGACGAGCCGACACGAGGAATCGATGTTGGGGCAAAATATGAAATCTATCAACTTATCATAAATATGGCAAAAGAGGGAAAGACTATGATTGTCGTATCCAGCGAAATGCCGGAGATTCTTGGAATCACGAATCGGGTTGCGGTGATGTCCAATCATAGACTTGCCGGAATTGTAAACACTAAAGAGACGGATCAGGAATCTATCCTGCGCCTTTCTGCTAAATATCTTTGATGTAAGGGGTTTAACATGGACGAACTGAATACTTTGTACGACGATCCAAAAATAAAAGAATACATGGAAACTTTTTCCGACGGGAAAGAATCCAAGAACACGGAACTGAAGAAAAAGGCGCTTTCTTATTCTAATTCCGTGGCGAAGGTCTATATTGCCAAGGTCGAAGAAGAGCAGAAAAAAATCCGCTCTGAACTGAAACTTGAATATAACGCCAACGTAAAAAAACTCAAGGCAGACGGAGCGGCTCGCATTTTGGCTGCAACTACGCCGGAAGATAAAAAAACGGCAACATACGAACTGAAGTCTGCTCTTTTTGACGCCAAGAATCAGTATGAGACAAAAATTGACCGCAGCAAAGATGTCTGTACGCAGGCGTTTACCGATCACATCCAAATAAACAGAGTCATCAGGAATCAAAAAGCGAACATTCTTGAAGACATTCAGCTGAAATGGAAAAACTATGTGAACAATTTCAAGGCAACCAAATTCTTGCTGGACAACGGACTTTATCTTGCGATTTTGGTTTTCTTCATTGTGTGCGTAATTGTTGCGCCGGCGATTGGAGCGGGAAACCTTCTGACTTTGCCGAATATTTTTACAATTCTTGAGCAATCTTCTACCCGTATGTTCTATGCGCTTGGAGTTGCGGGTCTTATCTTGCTTGCCGGAACTGACTTGAGCGTCGGTCGAATGGTAGCCATGGGTTCTGTCGTTACGGGACTTATTTTGCATCCGGGAACGAACATAGTGAAGTTTTTCAACATGGGTCCTTGGAATTTTACGGGAATGCCGATGGGATTGCGACTTGCGCTTGCGCTGTTCCTTTCGATATTTCTTTGTACTACTTTTTCAGCGTTCGCGGGACTTTTCACGGCAAAACTCAAGATTCATCCGTTTGTCTCGACATTGGCAACGCAGCTTATAATCTACGGTTTGCTGTTTTTCGGAACAACTGGAACTCCGGTCGGTTCGATTGCTGCAAAAGTCAAAGATTCTATCGGCGGCCGCTGGATTATAGGCAGAATGGCGAACGGAGAACTCGTTACATTTCCTAAATTGATAATTCCTGCGGCAATCGCGATTGTCGTGGCATGGTTCATTTGGAACAAGACAAAATTCGGAAAGAATATGTACGCTGTCGGCGGAAATGCCGAGGCTGCGGCTGTTTCCGGAATATCTGTATTTTGGGTTACGATGGGCGTATTCATCATGGCAGGAATTTTCTACGGCTGCGGAGCGTTCCTTGAGGCGTTCCGTGCCAATGCCAGCGCAGGAACAGGACAAGGCTATGAAATGGACGCAATCGCCGCCTGTGTTGTAGGAGGAATTTCGTTCAACGGAGGTATCGGAAAGATAAGCGGAGCGGCAATCGGTGTAATAATTTTTACAGCTCTTACATATTGTCTTACATTCTTGCATATCGATACGAACCTTCAGTTTGTTTTCAAAGGATTGATAATAATCGCTGCCGTTGCCTTGGATAGCGTAAAGTATCTTAAACGAAAATAAATAAAATCTAGTCATTATTAGGGATTTCCAAATTGCCGGAAATCCCTATTTTTTTAGAGAGGCATGACAGTCGTGCAGGCGGAAGTTTACATAAGCGAAAAGGAAGAGGCGTATACCTACGACGAAATCCTTTTTATAAAAAACTGCAATAATGAAGAACGGCTTGAAGAAAAACTTGAACTTCTTGCAAAAGCCGTAAAAGACAACAAAAAAACTTCGGCGATTTTTTTTATGCCTAAAGCAAGTTATGAAATTTCATCTCTTTTTCAGGGCGATATTTTGATATGTGAAATTGAAAAATCGGATATACAGAATCTCCTTGATTCCCTGAAATGGAAAGAAGCGTCGTTCATACAGCGGCATGTTTTTGGCAAGCTGAAAACGTTGCTTGAATATTTGCAGGAAGGAAACTCCGTATATCCTGTAGTCATTCAGGCGGATTGCCTAAAAAAATTAAATCCTAGTCAGCTTTTTTTGCATTCCTGAACTGAAATATCACGTCTATTACAGCAACAACCACAAAAATGATAGAAATCACAAGCACGGATGGACGAGTTATCGTGTGGCATCTCATGGTTGTCATTCTGCAAAGTTTTACGAATCCGCCCGGAACTGTTGCGGACAAGATTACGCACGGAATCAATGCCAATGAAAGTCCTGCTTTTACCAATGGAGATGTCATTATCAGGTGCAGCATTGAAATAGCGGCAATCACGATTGCGAATGCGATTATTGCTTGGCTTGCCCAATGGCAGACCATCCAAGAGCCGTCTTCCTTTGGATCGCAGGCTCTAAAAAAAGTTTTGATTCCAACCAAATAGATGGAACTTAGCACGAGAAATATTATGTCTCGCACACCGATGTTCGGTTTTTTATTTGTCATAAAAAACTCCTTGAGATTTATTTATGATTCTTAAAATTTGAATCCTACAAGTATGTGTGGGGATATGGAGTATTCATGAAAAAAATCGTGGCCGTATTTTTCATAATATGAATAGCTAAAAAGATGATCTGTTGATATTCCGCCGCCCCAAAAGATTCCCTGTCTTGTACGGGCTTTGATCCATATCACATCTGCACTTGCCATGCAGAACATTCCGGAATAAAGTCCGTATATTATATTGTATCCCGGTCCTATTTTTAAGTTTGTGTCCAGTTCCAGACGGAACGACCCCATTTCGGTAAGTTTCCAGTTGAATCCGAATGACACGCCTAGTGGAAATCTGTATGTAAAGAGTCCCGCGAAAGAGCCTATCGAAAAATGGAACAGCTTTTCGGTGTTGCCCGAATCGAATTCCCACATGGTTGAAATTATGTTTGTCGTCAAGGGAGTCCATTGTCTCTTAAAATAATTTGATTCAGGGGTGAATGGGTCGACGCTTTTCGTGAAAATATAACCTGCAGCGGAGAATTCCTGTTTAATCGAAAATCTTGCGAATGCTGACGTACAGATTAAAACAAAAATCACCGAAATAAATATTTTTTTCTTCATATCTTTATTCTTCCAATTTTTCCATAAGAGTCGCTGTTGTGAATGTTTTTGCTGTCTTTAGCGAAAGGTCTGTAACGTCAAAGAAAGCCAATGAGATTTTGCCGTCCGCAAGGAATCTTTTTCTAAAATAAATCCCTGACCCTCTGACTTTATATTCCGAAAGATAATTCGAATCGATTTCAGCCAATTTGTCGGAAAATTGTGTAAGATGCGGGTCAAAAGTATAAACGGAAGCTTTGGAATTATCCGAGATAAATGTATAAACCTTGCCATTGACAAAAACCATTTCTGCATGCGCATATTTTGAAAATCCCGAAGGAAGATAGCATTTCTTGGTCTCGTGAGTAGACTTATTTACCGTAACTATAAATTGCTGCAAATCGCTTTCATGATTTCCCAAAATCAGATGGTCTGGGGTTATGCATTTTAATGTGTAATCGTAATTATAATTTTTATTGACGACTTTATTTAATTGTACTATGGGCGGTTCAAATTTTTCGCTGGCAACATTCAGCCGGCAGAGATTTTTTAATTCGGCGTGTTCCGGGTCATCGTATAGAAGCCAAAAATTTTCGTCCGAATCTTGGGTTAAATATTCCGGACAAAATGATGAAGACGCCGAATAGTTTATTTTTTTGGGGGAAAATCCGGTGTCCGCATCCAAAAGCCAAACCGAACCTAATCTTTCCGATTTGCCGCTTGCGTTTTTTGCATAATATCGGGAAGAGACTGTGGCGAATCGGCTTGGCTGATATTGTGAAAAACCCCATGAAGTATAAGCGGGATGTTCATCTATTTGAGGGATGGGGATTACTGTCGGTTTTCCGCCGGACGGATTCAGGCAGATTACTTTTGATTTGTCTCCGGAGATATAGTAATGGTTTGTGACCGCCGAAGAATCTTTCAATTCTTGCGAAAAAGTTTCGATTGGGTTGGAGACATCGGAGTATACAAAATCATGAAAAATATCGTTTTTCCAGTCGTAGATTAAATATATTGTTTTATAGCCTTTGGTATGAACGGAATCGGGCTTTATTTTCAAAGAGAACTGAAGCGGTATATACATCCTCAGAATTAACGGATTTTCCAGGTGTTCAAAAGATTTTAATTCCGTCTTTTGCATTATTCTTTGATAATCATATTTTTCTTGGAATGTGCAGGATGAAAAAATCAACAAAACAACGGCACTTGCGCTCGCAATTAACTTTCTTCTCATAAGATTCTCCATGCGAACAAAATTCTACCGCATTTTATTTGCGAACGCAACATATTCTTTTTTCATTAAAAATTGCAAAATCCTTGCGAAAAATTTAAAAATCCGTCAGATTTATGCCAAGGATCTATATAAAAAATGTTAAATTTTTCCAGTTTTCTTGACTTTCTTTATAAAAATTTGGTGCTAGAATATCAGTCATAGAGATTTATTCAGGATTATTTTGTTATGGATACGGAGCATAAAAAGAAGGCGAAAGGCGATTCTTTGCGGCAGTTACGAAGGGCTTTATTTTACGAGACGCAGTTTAGGAATGCGATAGTTTCGGATGCGGTCTCATTCTATGATGTTAATGTGTCCAAGGATTTAATCGAGAACGATTTTTTCTTCCGGGACGATGAGAATAATTTTCTCTCCGTTCCCGAATACCTTGGGCTTTCTGCTCCGTGCAAATTCTCGGATTTTGTTTACAGATGGTCAAAAACGATGATTCCCGACCTTACTCAAAAACCGCTCCGGAACATACTGAACTTGAGGGACACTTTGCTTGAAATCTATGAGGAAGGACGACGGGAGCTGGTGATAGATTACTGGGCGGAGATTGCGAAAGGCAGAAAAATCTTTTTCAATCAACGTTTTCTTCTTACAAAAAACGAGGCGGGCGAAATCTACGCTCTTTCCATTGTAAAAGACAACACCAAACTTAGGGAAAGCGATGACGAACTTATAAAAAAAGAACTGGAAAAATACGCTTATTCCGACCCGCTTACGCACGGCTACAACTATATAAAGTTCAAGGAAAAACTCAAGGAACAGGGAATCCCCGGCTCGATAATATGCCTTGACATTCATTCGTTCAAAGCAATCAATTCGATATGCGGAGTTACCCGCGGCGATGATGTTATAAAAAACATTTGGGAATGTATATTGCTTTCAATCGACAAAGACAAAGGCGATCTTGCCGCGCACATAAACGCAGACCATTACATAATTTTCATTCCCACAACGGACGAAGAAAAAATAATCGAAAAACTCAAAGACATTTCCGTGATGCTGATGATAATTTCCATTGACCTGGATTTGCCGCAGATTAAGCCGTATTTCGGAATCTCTAAATGGTCTCCGGGTAAAAAAATCGAAATGTCTTACAATGAGGCGATAACCGCAAAGCACAACGCAAAAAATCAGCAGGACATTGACTACGCATTTTTCAACGAGGAAGACATAAACAGGCTGGTACACGAAAAAGAACTCATAGATTCCTTTGAGAACGCAATATTAAAAAAAGAGTTCAACGTATGGTTTCAGCCAAAATATACGCCCAAGACAAAGCGAATCGTCGGGGCGGAAGCTCTTGTCCGCTGGATAAAGGAAGACGGCACGATTATTCGTCCGAGCGATTTTATAATGCTCTTTGAGAGAAACAACATAATCCGAAAACTTGACGAACACATTTTCAGGAACGTATGCATTTTCCAAAAGCACTGGCTCGACAGCGGAAAACGGATTGTCCCCATATCGGTGAATCTTTCAAGGGCTAGCCTTTATTACAAGGGTGTTGCCGACCAGTATAAGCGGATAACGGAAGTCATCGGAATCGAGCCGAAATGGGTTCCCATCGAAATAACCGAATCCGCCGCAATTGCCGAGGAATCCGTGAAAGATGCCATCGATAAATTCCATGCCCTTGGATTTTCGCTTCACATGGACGATTTTGGAACGGGATATTCTTCGCTTGCGTCGTTGAATATGCTCCATTTCGACACGATGAAGCTTGACAAGAGCCTTGTGGATTTTATCGGGGAATTCGACGGAAACCGGCTGATAGAGCATACGATTTCTTTGGCGCAGGAACTGGGGATTCAGGTTACGGCGGAAGGCGTTGAGAACGAACGGCAAGTTCAGTTTCTGAAGAACATAGGTTGCGACAACATTCAGGGCTTCTTTTATTCCAAGCCAGTTCCGGCGGAGACTTTCGAAAAATTGCTTGAAATGGAGATTTTGGATTCCGTTCAGGAAAGTGCGAATGAACCGGGACTTATCGAGGAACATATAAGCGAGTTCAACCACGGATTCAACAAACCCGTTCTATATACGCTCATGATAAATCTGACGGAGGACAAAATCACGGATTTTACCGAAAACGGCGACTGGTGTATCGAAACGTCTCTTGACCCATCATGCTATTCCGATGCCATAAAATCCTTGGCAAACGACCTTGTTTATGAGGGGGACAGGGAAAAGTTTCTTAAAACTTTGGACAGGGAACGGCTCTTGGACAGTTTTGGTGGCGTGGAAGACACAACAGTCATAGAATACAGGCGACGAATGAAAGAAGATTTTTGCAAAATGAGAGGTATAGTCCATACTTTCAAAGTCGCAGGCTCGGATTGTGTGTGGCTTTACATCAAAATATTCTGCCTTGACAGAGGGTTGTAGTCCGCTCCAAATCGATAAAAAAATGCCCCAAGATTCGCTTTGTGCCGAGCCTTGGGGCATTTCGATTTTATAAAGTGGCTGTTCCAAAATTTCAGTTTTTGAACGGTTTTCTTGATTTAGGCTCTACGGTGTGTCTGGAAATTAACCGCTTTTTATTACACACTCGTTTTGTAAAGTTCTCTAGTTCAAAGAATTTAACCCTTCATCAACCAACGCTTTTAGCCTTCCTTCGGAAATTCCACCCACGATGACATTCTGAATTTCTCCGTTTCCGTTTATCAGGTATGTTGTCGGGAACGCCGATATGTGATATTTCTCGGGGACGATTCCGCTGTGATCCATCAGGCACGGATACGAATATCCATTTGTCTCAAGGAATTTTATTATGTCCGGCACTTCTTTTTCACGGTAAAGACCCGGAGTCGCAACCGAAAGAATGAGTACGTTGGAATCGGGATTTTCCATAATTTCTTCGAACACACTTTGAAAATGCGGCATTTCCTGCCTGCACGGCGGACACCATGTCGCCCAAAAATTAAGAATAATGGCTTTTCCCTTGAGTTCCGAAAGCGTCCACTGAACTCCGTATTGGTCGTAAAGAGAGAATTCGGGGGCGGGCGGAGCCTGCCGCTTTTTTTGCGAAACCATGACTTTGTTCGAAGCGTTTTCAGCCGCCTGTTTTTTCTTGATAGAAACGATTCCGCTTATTGTCATGAAAAGCCCGATTCCGACCATAAGAAGACCACCGATTCTTGCAGTCCATTTTACGATTCCTTTGTGTTTTCTGAAGAAATTCAACATTGACGACACGAAAAATCCTGTTACGACGAATGGCAGCGCAAATCCAAGCGTATAAAAAAGAATGTATATCATTCCGTTCGTTCTTGTTGCCGCGTCCGACGTAAGCACAAGAATCGAGGCGAGGGCAGGACCGACGCACGGAGTCCATGCAAAACTGAACACAAATCCAAGCAGAAGGGCGGCAAGCGGAGATGCCTGCAATTTTGACATATTCAGAGGAAGCCGCCTTTCCCTTTGCAAGAACGAGTTTGAACCGAAAAGCCCGAGCTGCAAAAGCCCGAATGCGATTATGAGAAGTCCGCCGATTATGGAAAATATCGTGGTGTTTTTTGCGATGAATTTTCCGAATGCCGACGCTCCCAATCCAAGAATGAAAAATGTCGCACCGATTCCCAGCGCAAAGAAAAGCGTGTTCACTATGACTTTGCGTCTGTTAAAATTGGCTTCGCCGTTTTTTCCGATTTCGCCGCCACCTGAAAGGTAGCTGAAATAAACGGGAAGAAGGGGTAATACGCATGGAGATGCGAAACTGAAGATTCCTTGCAGGAACGATGTAAATAGACCAATGTTTGTAAAATCTACTGAATTCATACGATAAAAATATCCTATAGCTGTGATAAGTTACATAAAAATGTAATATTTGTTTTCAGTCGCAAAAATTAGCGGCTGGGAAAATCCGTTTAAGAAACTGTCCAAAAAAGTAACCGACTTCTGGACAGCCGCATTTATTAAAGCGATTTTTCGCTTGTGTTTCAAAAAGTGCGCAAATCCGTCAATTTGCAAAAACTTGCATTTTTAGCCTACAAAAGTGCGTTTATAATGCGTTCGATTTTTTCAGGCGGATCGGTAGGTGCAAATCGCCGTAGCACTTTTCCGTTCCTATCGACAAGGAATTTTGTGAAATTCCATTTTATTCTTGATCCGAACCGCCCTCGCGCCTCTTTTTTAAGAAACGTAAAAAGCGGATCTGCGTTCGGTCCGTTCACATCGATTTTTGCAAACTGCGGAAATTTTATTCCGAATCGTCTCGTGCAAAAGTTGTGAATTTCCTCATTAGAGCCGGGAGCCTGTCCTAAAAACTGGTTGCACGGAAAATCAAGAATTTCAAATCCCTCCTCCTTGAATTTATCATAAAGAGCCTGAAGCCCTTCGTATTGCGGTGTAAAACCGCATTCTGTAGCCGTGTTCACCACCAGCACAATTTTTCCCTTGTAATCGCCCATCGAAACCGACGTTCCGTCAAGTGCCTTTACATTAAAATCATAGAACACCATAATATCCCCTTACGAAAATATCAGATAAAATTATATTGCATACAATGTAACATGGCGTTGTATTTTTTGTCAACGAAATAATTTGTTTGCGGTTTTTGTCGCAGGAGGATTTTCAGGGCGTTTCCACTGCCGGCGATGGTCGAAAACTCATCGAGGGACGGGAAAATTTTATTGAAAATCGACGCAACATTTTTCGCTTGTAGATATGCGACCACCCAATAGAAAATCGGAAGACCCGTAAATATCGGAAAATTTGTCCTGCGCCGGATTGGAGCGGCGCGCTGTGCGCGTTCCGAAATGAGCGGCAAGCGAATGGAGGAATGGAGCGAATAGCGGAACCGCGCAAAGCCGGTTTGCAAGAAGCGTTTGCGCCCTGATTCAGAAAAAATCCTTCTGCTAAACGACGAAGTTTCCGATTTCACCTGCGAGTGTTTCGATGCTGGTTTTGTTTTGCTGCGTGATGTCGTTGACTTCTTGCACAGCGTTGTTGATTTGTATGGCACCGGCTGCCATTTCGTTCATGCTTTCGAGAATTGCTTTTGTAAGTGAATCGAGTTCGTGCATTTCGCCGGCGACGATTTTTCCGCCCTTGAGCATTTCTTCCGAACCTGTCTGCACTTCCTGCGTTACCGTGTTGATGTTTTTGATGGCTTTAAGCACTTCGCGGCTGCCGTTTTCCTGCTCGCGCATCGCTTCGGTAAGCCGCGCGCTCATTTCCTGCACCTGTTCCGCAAGCGAAAAAATCATCGCGAACTTTTCGCCGGCTGTGTGCGCCGCATTGTTGAGCGTGTCGATTTCTTCGCCGAGATTTTTGAGTGTAAGCGTGATATTTTTTCCCTGCGAGCCTGCCTCTTCGGCAAGTTTTCGGATTTCGTCAGCAACGACCGCAAATCCTTTTCCTGATTCGCCTGCGTGTGCCGCTTCAATCGCCGCATTCATCGCAAGAAGGTTAGTTTGGCTTGCGATGTTCTGAATTATTCCGGACGCTTCCATAAGTCCGCCCGACTCTTCTGCGATCTTTCGGGTTATGCCGTTCGATTCCTCAAGAGATTCTTTTCCGTCGTTCGTTGCCCGTGCCAGGTCAAGAATCATCGCCTCGCTCTTTTCAAGCATTTTCGTAACGGATGCGATGTTCGCCGTCATCTCTTCTATAGAGGAAGATGAAGAGGCAACGCTCGATGCCTGTGTTTCTATGCTTTCGTCAAGTTTTTCGATTGACTTGATGATTTGCTCTACCGCCGCCGTGGTTTCGGTAACGCTTTCCGCCTGCTTGTGCGTTTGCGCCTTTGCGTACTGAACGTTTGTCGTGATTTGATGCACGGAAGCCGCCGTTTCCGCCATATTGGCTGCAAGACTTTCTTCCGCATCTTTGAGAGAAGATGCTTGCTCTTTTACTTCTGAAATCGTTTTCCTCAATTTTTCCATCGTCTTATTGAAGGACTCGGAAAGCATCGCAATTTCGTTTGTGCCTTTTACCGGAAGCGAAACGGTCAAGTCTCCGTCGCCTTCGGCAATGTTTTTCAGATTTTTTTCGGTTTGTAGAATTTTTTCTATAACGGCGGAATTCAAAAAGAAAACCAAATGCACAAGAGAGACGATTACAAGTGCAATAAAAACAAACGAAAGCGTCTGGTAAAAGTCAAGGATATGGTTTGCCTTTGCACTTTCTGCGCTTGTCCGCCGTTCGATTACATCGTAGAACTCGTTTATCGGCTTCATGATTTTTTCGGTTTGCTTTTGGTAGAGGTCGTCGTGCAAAATTCGCACGGCAAAATCGTCAGCAGTTTCACCGATTTCGGGTTTTGCAGGACCGCTTGCAACCGCATTTTTCCGGATGCTTTCCATCGCTTGGTCTTCACGTTTTACCAATTCCTCCGACTCGTCTGTTGCCGTGCGCAAAAGAGAAAGTTCTTTGTCCGAGCAGCCGAATTCTTTAAGCAAGTCGATTTGGCTGATTTTTCGTCCGGGAAAAAGTTTGGGATTTACGGTTTCGGGGCGAGCCGCATCCCCATTACGCCATTTTACAAGGTCGAAATATTGTGTGCGGTACGTTTCTTTTCCGCCGGTAACGGCAAAAAGGCGGCATAATCGTGTCAAATCTTTGGAGCATTGTTTTACTTCTTCGGCAAGAAGCATCGAACGTTCTTTTTGCTCTTGTCTGAACATAAGAATGTTTTTTTGCTTTTTTATGAAAATCAGCATGATTCCCAGAGCCAAAAGCAACGCAATCGTAACAAGCGACTGAACCGAAAAGCGGGCTTTAAT
>CAJPOF010000017.1 GCA_905372235.1 uncultured Treponema sp. | reverse complement strand
TATGACCCCACCTTTCTTCAAAAGAACCGCTTAGGGGCTTTGCCCCTAAGAACCCCAATTATAGGCGGCTGGCGGATAAATGGGTGCTTCAGGTGATTACTGCTCTCCCGACAGCCAAGTATTTACCCTTGACGACATCATCGACCGCATGGTTAAGCGTGGCACAACCGTAACCCGCACCGACCTTGCAGCCCTTATGCAGTTGTACACGCAGGAATGCACCTACATCGTCGAAGAAGGCGGCACACTGAACACGCCGCTTATCAACACGGCTTTCAGCATTTCGGGCGTTTTTGAAGGAGCGGACGACAGCTTTGACGGTAAACGGCACAGCCTGAACCTGAACATCAACGCCGGTACCGCCCTGAAAGAAGCCCTGACCAAAGTAAAGGCTTCCAAAGTGGAAACGGCAAGTACCGACCCCTACATCACAGCCGTAACCGACAAACTGAACGGCTCAACCGATACAATCAAAATCGGCTCGGTGATGGAAATACTCGGAAGCCGCTTAAAGTTCGACCCTAAAGATGAAGAACAAGGCGTATTTGCCGTATCGGGAACGACCGCCGTCCGCTGTGCTTCGGTAATCGAAAACAAACCCGCACGGCTCATCGTCATCTTGGATGCAAGCGTCCCCGCAGGAGACTTTACACTTGAAGTGCGGACGAAGCTCACGAGCGACGGCAGTAAAAAATCGAAGACGCTTAAAAAGGGCTATTATCACAAGAACTTGAAGGCGACGGTATAACAAAACGGACGGCCTGTCCGTCTACATAAGGACGGAGCGACCGTCCACATAGGGAGGGACTGTCCATCCGCATAGGGACGGTCAGTCCGTCAAGGTAATGACGGTCTGACCGTAAAACTAATATCGGAACGTCATAGGATTGGGACAAGTCAATCTGAATGTATAGGGGAGGGTGGCTGGCAGTAGAACGTGATTTGAAAGCTATAATTCGGTCTTCTGCCAGCCCCGGTTTGCCGTAGGCAAACTGGAATAAACGCCATCGGATACAAAAGACGTGGCTTTTACAACAAACGAGTTTTGCGAAAGCAAAACGAGTGTTCGGGGTTCTTAGGGGTGTACCCCTAAGCAGTCGGGAAAGAAAGAGAGGGTTGCCGGCGGTGTAACGGGTGCTTCAGTTGATTGCTGCTCTCCCGCCGGCTTGCAGTTTTGCTGATGCAAAACTGCGGTAAATAAGATTTTAGGGATGAAGGAGAACATCTGAAAAAGCAGATTTAGCAGTTTTCACTTTTGTGAAAACTGCAGCCGACGGCAGACTGATTATACGGTTCAAGAGCGGTTGTACCGTCGGCATCCCAGTCTGATGGGTTTCCCTCTCTCCCTAATAAAACAAAGGGGTCTAAGGGGACTCCTCCCCTTAAAGAAAAAAAACTTTTATAAGGAATTATTTATGAAAAAGCGTTTTTCACTAAAGAACAAACTGATGATTGTATTCGGCTTGCTTATTCTTGTAGCCTGTCTGACGCTTGGGATTTTGGCTGTGCGTACTGCACGTAAAGCAGTAACTGAAAAAGTTCATACGCACCTTATCGACAAGGCAATCGATACGGCGGAAATTCTTGACGGGCGGGTTAATGCGTTCTTTCAATTTTTGGAAGGGCTTACGAGATCTCCGCAAATCCGAGACAGTGCTGTTTCTTTTCAGGAAAAAACATCATATCTGATTAAAGAGGCAAAAGCCAATCCCATTTTACGGGAGTTATACATTGTGGATGCGAATGGTATTCAATATCATTTGGATGGAAGTATCGAAGAATATAAAACTGATGCGTGGTTTACCGAAACAATAAAGGGGAAAAAATATACAGCAGAGCCCTATCGTGATAAAACACGAAATAATCAAATGTTTATTACCTTTTCTTTACCTGTATATGATGATAATAAAAATATTGTTGGCGTATTGGGTGCTGATGTTGACGGCTCATGGCTTTCCGATCAGATTAAAGATATCGTTGTCGGTAAGACGGGCTTTTGTTATATATTAGGCTTGACCGGCATTACTATAGCTCAAAAAAATTATGAAATTGTTGAAAAGCAAGATAACATAATTGAAAATGCAAAAAAAATACCTGCATTTGAATCAATAGCAGCTTTTGTAAAAAAAGCATTAGTTTCAGATAAAATTGAGATAGGATATTATCAATTTAATAATGTCAGCACTATAGCAACATTTGTAAAAATGAAAACGACCGGATGGACGATTATTATAAAAGCTCCTATTAAAGAATTTATGGGAACAGTGGCTGCTCTGCGTGCTTCACTGTTCGCTATCGGTGTAGTTATCGTGTTGGTTGCGTTGGTCATCTCCTTTTTTGTTGCCCAAGCAATGGTAAAACCCATCGGCGTTACGGTGAAGGCCCTAAAAAATATTGCACAGGGCGAAGGCGCCCTTACCGTGCGTCTTCCGATACACGGCAACGATGAAATAACCGACCTTTCCGAATACTTTAACGAAACGATTGCAAAAATCGGAAGCTCTATAAAGTCGGTCGGCAAAAGTTCCAGTATCATGCAATCCATCGGCGACGAACTTTCAAGCAACATGACCGAGACTGCGAGCGCGATAAACGAAATTACGGCGAACATCGACGGCGTAAAACAGCAAACAATGAACCAAGCCGCAAGCGTCACGGAAACCTCAAGCACGGTGGAAGAAATAATCCGCACAATAGAGCAGCTGAACGGCAGTATTGAAACGCAGGCAGCAAGTGTAACTCAGTCGTCAGCTTCGATAGAGGAGATGGTTGCGAACATCGCGTCTATTACGCAATCTTTGGAAAAGAGCGACAACATGGTAAAAATGCTTTCGACGGCGACTTCCGAGGGCAAAACAACGCTCATTACGTCAAACACCGTAACACAGAAAATCGCCGATGAATCAGGCGGTTTGATTGAGGCTTCAAGCGTGATACAAAATATTGCAAGCCAGACAAACCTTTTGGCAATGAATGCCGCAATTGAAGCGGCTCACGCAGGAGAAAGCGGGAAAGGCTTTGCGGTCGTTGCCGACGAAATCAGAAAGTTGGCGGAGGAATCTTCGGTTCAAGGTAAAACCATCACAGATACGCTTAAAAGCCTTAGCGACGATATTCGAGGGCTTGCAGAAAGTTCTAAAGTCGTGGAAGAAAAGTTTAATGCCATATTCCAACTTGCAGAAAACGTACGCGGCATGAGTGCCGAGCTTACCGCCGCAATGCGCGAGCAGGAAAACGGCAGCCGTGAAGTATTGGCGGCTATCAAGAACATCAATTCAGTTACTGTTGAAGTTAAAAGCGGCTCGGAAGAAATGCTTATCGGCGGCAAAGGAGTGGCGAGAGAGATGCAGAAACTCGACAGCCTCACGGCGGTAATTAAAGACAGCATGAACGAGATGAGCGCCGGTGTGTCGCAGATAAACAACGCCGTGAACGAAGTGAACGACCTTGCAATGAAAAATAAGGAAAGTATACAAGGGCTTGCGGCGGAAGTAGGGAAATTTAAGGTTTAATAAAAGGGAAAGAGAGGGAACCCCATCAGACTGGGGTTTCCTCTCTCTCCCTTAGACCCTCACTCTCCTTCCCGACTGCTTAGGGGGTATCCCCCTAAGAACCCCCAACACTCGTTTTACTACGTAAAACTCGTTTATTGCAGATTTTACGACATTTTTTATGCGAGTTTGCCATAGGCAAACTCGGTGCGGACATACAAAGAGTTATAGGATGAACGAACCATAATAATGTCCGCCAGCCAGCCAATCTATCAGCAGTTTTCTGCCGTTTTATCGATGATTCAGATTTGCGATTATCGGTTTATCTTTAAGAATCATGTCTTTTAAATCTTGGAAATGACCTTTTTCGTCAGTCCGAGGACCGGGCTTTTTTACCTGAGCGATTCCTCGCATTTCCTCGATGTTCTTGTATCCGTGGGTTTTCATAAACGTACGAAGTCCGTTCGCAATGTCCATGGCAACATCAGGATTTGTAAACTTTGCCTGTCCGATTTCAACGGCACTTGCGCCAGCCATTATGAATTCAACAGCATCCTGCCATGTAGACACGCCGCCGATACCCACAACCGGAACCCGCTGGTCTTCGGGAAGTTTGTTTATTTCTTCCACCACATCGTAGACTATACGCAACGCCAGCGGTTTCAATCCCGGACCTGAATATCCTGCGTGAACATTGTTGAAGAACGGACGTTCCTTTTCGATGTCGATTGCAACTCCATGCACCATGTTCACAAGACTTATGGCATCGGCTCCTGCTTTTATACAAGCGACTGCGATAGGTCTATTGTCGGCAGCGTTTGGCGAAAGTTTTACCATCAGCGGTTTTGACGTTACAACCCTTACCGCAGAGACGCAATAATAGGCTGTCTCGGCACTAAGTCCCCACGCAAGCCCTGCCGCTTTTACATTCGGGCAACTGATGTTCAGTTCAATCATGTCGCAGTCTGTCTTATCAAGGAGTTTTGCGCCTTCCACGTAGGATTCTATGTCGCTTCCGGCAAGATTCGTTATTATCGCAGGTCCAAGCCCTATCATCTTTGGAAGAAGTTCCTTTACATAATACGGGATTCCGGGATTCTGCAATCCTATGGAATTCATGTTGCCGCCCGGAACTTCAAGGCATCTTTCGCCGTGGTTGCCTTCCCTGGGTTCAAATGTAACTCCTTTTGACACGATTCCGCCCCAGTGAGCTACGTCAGAGACTCCCCTGAAATTCTGTCCAAAGGCGAACGTTCCGCCGCTTGCCATAGTCGGATACTTAAAATGAACGCCTGCAATGTCTACGCTCAAATCGGGTTCCATATCTACAGGAAGAGGGGTACGGCGAGGTGCGGGCTTTTCAAATATGATTTTCTTTGCGTCAAAGACAGGACCGTCTTTACAGCAACGTTTCAAGCCCTCTGTGGTTTCCAGCGTACAACCCAAACACGCACCAAGTCCGCAGAGCATTCTGTGTTCCATGCTTATCCAGCACTGTATTCCAAGCTCGTCGGCAACTGTCTTTACGTAGTTCAGTGCAGGGGTAGGGCCGCAGGCATATATGACATCGTAGCCGGCTTTCTGAATCGCCTCTTTTGAAAGAGCGGCAGGAAGCATTCCATGGATTCCGACCGAGCCATCGTCGGTGGTTATCTTCAGCTCGTTCGCATCAACGTACTCAAGCCCATACGAACCGGATTTAAACGAAGCGTAAAAATCGTAGGATTTCGCAGGAAGGCTTGCGGCAAAGTTCGCAACGGGAGCGACACCTATTCCGCCGCCTACAATGCATATCTTTTTTTGTGAAGCGTTGGGTCTAGGCCAAGCAATTCCCAGAGGACCGATTATCGACATTTTGTCGCCGGGACGAAGGTGGCACAATTCTTGTGTTCCTCTACCTTTTTCAAGTATCATGAACTGGAGCATTATCTCCTTTACGCCCTCGCTGTTGATTCTTTCTTCGGAGCGGTAAACGCTTATCGGTCTGTTGTAAGTAACGTTTGAAATTTTTGTCTTTATCAGATAGAACTGACCGGGCAGTGGGGCAACCTGAGTATTGCGTTGAGTTACTTCAGTTGTCTGCAAAAGGTATACGTTCGGCTGTCCCGGAACAATCTCGCATTTGTCCACGACAGTCTCTCCATAAAATAAAATACCCTTTCCATTGTCATCAATTTCCGCAAGATCCATAAATGTCTCCCAAATGTGATATGTTAGCCTAATATAACTATCTTTTAATTATAGTGATTTTTACTACTTTATTCGAGGTGTTTTTGATTTTTTTTAAGGCCGATACTGCCCAGCCATGGAAGGGCGCGAAGCGGTTTGAGCGCAAGTGAAAACGGAGCGGCGGTTAGTCCGCGAACCCCTGGAACGGCTGTGGGAAGACCAGCCGGCAAATGGTTTGAATCTGAAAATCGTTGAAATATACGAGATTCGCTCTATAATGTTGTGTATAGAAGATTTTCACAAGGAGATAAAAATGAGAAGACTTTCTGTTTATGCGCTGACCCTTGCGGTTTTTGCGCTGGCATTTGTTGGCTGTTCAAAGAAAAGCGGCTCTGCCACTAATTCTGCGTCCGTGAGAGTTGCGATGATAACCGATTCGGGAGATATCACCGACCAGTCATTCAACCAAACGACATACAGCGCAAGCAAGTCTTTCTGCGAGGAGAACAACCTCAAGTTCAATTATTACAGACCTGCAGGAGATTCCACTGCCGACAGGGTGGCTTCAATCAACGCCGCAATTCAGGACGACTACAACGTCCTTGTGCTTCCGGGCTATTTGTTTGCGGAAGCAATCGTTGAAACTGCCGAAAAAAACTCGGACATCAAGTTCATCGGGCTTGACGTAGGAGAATTTGACGTGATGTCGTCTGCGGCGGCAAAGGGAAAGACCGACTGGAAGCTTCCGGCGAATGTGTTCTGCGCAGTCTACTCCGAGGAGATTCCGGGATTCATGGCAGGCTATGCGGCGGTAAAAGAAGGTTTCCGTCATTTGGGCTTCCTTGGCGGCATGGCAGTTCCTGCGGTAATCCGGTACGGTTTTGGCTATATTCAGGGAATAAACGCCGCCGCCGAGCAGATGGGAATTCAAAAGGACGTTACCGTCGAATATGTGTACGGCGGTCAGTTCTACGGAGACCAGCAAATAAAGGCGTTCATGGACGGATGGTACAAAAACCGCGGCGTTGAGGTCGTGTTCGCTTGCGGCGGAGGAATTTGGACTTCTGCGGCGGATTCTGCAAAGGACATCGGAGCGAAGGTAATCGGTGTAGATGTAGACCAGTCTGCAATGATGGACGCTTATGCCGAAGGAATGTGCGTTACCTCCGCTATGAAGGGGCTTGGAGCAACTGTAAAATCCACCCTAAAGGCAATCCTCACGGGTAACTGGAGTATGTATTCGGGAAAGATTTCTTCGCTCGGGCTTGTATCCGCTACTGACATGGACGCAAACTATGTGCAGCTTCCGACTGACACTTGGTCAATGAAGAACTTTTCTGTTCAGGAGTACAAGGCACTTGTGTCCGATCTTTACAACGGAAAAGTTTCCGTTTCAGGCGACACAATGAACGTTCCTGCGCATTCTGTAGTTCTGAATATTTACCCAAACATAAAATAAAGTTCAGTATATGTTTACCGCCGTCAAAAATAATGGCGGCGGACAGACATTGCAACGGGTGCTTAATCAAGCAATCGCTTTCATGACGCAAATTTGTAAAACCGGTTTTACCGCCGCACGCCATAATCCGAGGGATTAAAGAGGCGCAAATTTCAGAGAGATGGGAATCCCGACTCTGACAGGGGATTGGGATACGTTTTGCAGATTCGCACATTTTTCCGTGCCTCTTTCGATTACCGCAAAGAAGCACGGAAATTTATAGCGTTCGACAACTCTTGTTTTCAAACGCTATAAATTAAATAGGGAAGATTTTATGGACGACCACATTATCGAAATGCTGCACATCACAAAGCGGTTTCCGGGAATAATTGCTAACGACGATGTGACGATTCAGTTGAAAAAGGGCGAGATTCATGCCCTGCTTGGGGAAAACGGAGCGGGAAAGTCCACGCTGATGAGCGTTTTGTTTGGACTTTATCAGCCTGAAGAAGGCGAAATCCGGAAGGATGGAAAGCCCGTAAAAATCAGCAATCCGAACGATGCCACAGATTTGGGAATCGGGATGGTTCACCAGCATTTTAAACTGGTGGAAGTTTTTACCGTCCTTGACAACATAATACTTGGTACGGAACCCCTGAAAAACGGTTTTCTGGACAGAAAGTACGCCCGAAAAAAGGTGCAGGAACTTAGTCGCCGCTATGGGCTTTCCGTAGACCCCGACGCAAGGATAGAAGACATAACAGTCGGAATGCAACAGCGAGTAGAAATCTTGAAAATGCTTTACCGCAAAAACGAGATACTAATCTTTGACGAACCGACCGCCGTGCTTACTCCTCAGGAAATATCCGAATTGATGGACATCATGAAAAATCTTGCCTCGGAAGGAAAATCCATACTGTTCATCACACACAAACTGAACGAAATCATGGCGGTTTCCGACCGCTGTTCGGTGCTCCGGAAAGGAAAATGCATTGGCACTGTAGAAACAAAAGCCACAAGCAAAGAAGAACTCAGCAGAATGATGGTCGGACGAGATGTCTCGTTTGTCGTAAAAAAGGAAGACGCAACGCCGGAAAGGGTAATCCTTGATGTCAGAAACATGAGCGTTCCCAGCAAAGTGCACGCAAACCTTGCCGTAAAAAACGTCAGCATGAAAGTCCATTCGGGAGAAATAGTCTGTATCGCAGGAATCGACGGAAACGGACAGTCCGAGTTAATTCACGGGATTTCAGGTATTGAACCTTTGGAGAAAAATTCTTCCACGAAGATTTTCCTTGACGGGGTAGACATAACGGGAAAATCCATAAGGGAACGTAGCAAGTCTGGCATGAGCCATATTCCCGAAGACAGGCACAAACACGGACTTGTGCTGGACTACAGGCTGGAACAGAACATGGTTCTCCAACGCTATTGGCAGAAAGACTTTGAAAAAGGCGGCTTCATAAAAACAAAGGAAGTAGCCGAATATGGAAAACGGCTTGAACAGCAATACGATGTACGTAGCGGCGAGGGCTGCAAGACAATCGTTCGGGCAATGTCAGGCGGAAACCAACAGAAAAGCATAATCGCCCGTGAGATAGACAGAAATCACAAACTTCTGATAGCCGTACAGCCTACACGAGGGCTTGACATAGGAGCAATCGAATATATCCACAGGCAGATAGTTTCGGACAGAGACAACGGAGCTGCCGTCCTTTTGGTATCCTATGAACTGGAAGAAGTCCTTAGCCTTAGCGACAGGATTCTTGTTATGTACGAAGGACGAATCGTAGGCGAACTTGACCCCAGAAAGACTACTCCCGAAGAGCTGGGACTTTATATGGCAGGCGCAAAGAAAGACAAAGAAATAACAGAATCAGGAGCGAGAGCATGAAATTTGCAGACAAAATAGACTTTAGGAAAACGGTTTCTTCGGAAACATTCAAGGCGATTGTCTCTGCGGTTTTCTGCGCACTGATAGGAATTGCGCTCGGCTTTGCAGTTCTGTTGTTCATCAATGCGCCGAACGCAGGAAAAGCAATGTCTACAATATTAAAAAACTTTTTTTACTACAAACGGGTGAACATGAGGCTTTATTATTTGGGAAGCACGCTCGTAAAATCCGTGCCGCTTATACTTTGTTCGCTTTCGGTTCTGTTCGCATACAAATCCGGACTCTTCAACATAGGAGTTGGAGGACAATATTGCCTTGGAATAGGAATGTCGCTTTGGTGCGCATTGCAATGGCAGTTTCCATGGGCGGTATGCGTTCTTGTTGCAGTCTGCGTAGCAGCCCTATGGGGAGCAATCGCAGGCATTTTCAGAGCGTTCTTCAACGTGAACGAAGTAATCGCCAGCATAATGATGAACTGGATAAGCCTTTACATGGTGAATATCCTGATGCAGCACGAAAGCGTTATGAATGTCGCAAAGTCAGAGACATACGCCATAGCAGGACGTTCGGCACGCTCCCTTCTTCCCAAGATAGGGCTTGACCGAATATTCGCCGAAAACGAGTACGTAACAATCGCAATCCCAATCACGGTGCTTGTTGCAATAGCGATAAATATACTGCTAAACAAAACCACATTCGGCTATGAACTTCGTGCCACCGGTCTAAACAAGCATGCGGCAAAATACGCAGGAATGAAAGACAAGTTCAATATCGTACTGACCATGGCAATCGCAGGCGCGCTTGCAGGGCTTGCCGCCTCTCTGTTCTACCTTACGGACATGCAGCCTTGGAAGACAAGCGCATCCGTTCCGGCAATGGGCTTTAGCGGAATAGCGGTGGCATTCCTTGGCGGACTGAACCCTATCGGTGTCCTTTTTGCAGGGTATTTTATCCAGCACATAACATTGGGCGGAAGTCTTATAGATATGCACTACTACAACCCTCAGATTGCCGACCTGATTTCCTCAATCATAATCTATACCTGCGGCTTTGTGTTGTTCTTCAAGAATATGATAGCAAATCTTGTCGAACGCAAGGCGAGCATCAAGGCTGACAAAAAGGAGATACAATAATGCTGCTTGTTCAATACACTCTGATTTATTCATCCGTGCTTATCCTTGTGGCGTTGGGCGGAATGTTCTCCGAACGGAGCGGGGTAATAAACCTTGGTCTTGAAGGAGTTATGGTTTTTGGAGCATTGGGCGGAGCGTTCGTGCTGTACGGACTTCCCGGTACAACTCCATCGTTCTTAATAATTACCGCAACGCTCCTTGTAAGTGCCGTCTTTGGAATGTTTTTTTCACTGCTTTTAGCGGTGGCGGCAATCAACTTCAAGGCAGACCAAACGCTGGTAGGAACTGCGATAAACATGCTCGCCACAGCAGCATCAACTGTCATCGTAAAGGCATACAACAACGCACGTTCGGGCGGAACAAATCCTTCGGCAATACTTGACTACATCGACACAAGAACGGCATTTGTCTTTAAAATAGGCTCGCTGGAACTGAATGTATATATGCTGGTAACGCTGGTGCTTCTGATACTTGCCTATGTAATCCTATACAAAACAAGGTTCGGACTTAGGCTGCAAGCGTGCGGCGAACATCCGCAGGCGGCTGACAGCGTAGGCATAAACGTGTACAAAATGAGATATGCGGGAGTTCTGATATCGGGACTTTGCGGAGGAATAGGCGGAGCCATATACATAAGCGCAGTGAACAGTCAATGGGACTTCATATACGGGGTCGCAGGTGCAGGATTTCTTGCGTTGGCAGTAATGATTTTCGGACAGTGGAAGCCCTTGCGGATAGCACTTGCGGCTTTGCTCTTCGGTGTGTTCAGGGCAATCGCAGACACATATTCCGGATTTGACTTCCTGGTTCATCTTGTACCGGGGGAAGTATACAAAATGCTTCCGTACATAATTTCCCTTGTGGTGCTGGCGTTTACCTCAAAGAAAAGCAGGGCGCCCAAGGCGGAAGGAATCCCTTACGACAAGAGCGTACGATAAAATCCGGAATCCATTTTCCTCGTCATGAAAAAAGCCAAAAGTTTCCAGAAACTTTTGGCTTTCGTTTTAATCATTTTGCTTTGCTTATAAAGGAAAACGTTCCCTTGTGTTCATAAAACCTAGAATGCCGCCACAACCTCTCCGTTCGGATACGTCTTGTTTATGTAATTTTTTACTTTGTCGCTCTGCAAAGCCATTACCAAAGCCGTAATCTTCGGAAGTTTTTCATTTCCTTTCTTTACAACAATATAGTTTACATATGGGGAAGATGAGCCTTCGACAAAAAGTCCGTCTTTTTTTGCAGAAAGACCAGCAGGAAGGGCGTAATTTCCATTTATGACCGCACCGTCAACATCGTTCAGCACCCTAGGAAGCGACGGACCTTCAATCTCACGGAATTTCAGTTTGAGCGGATTTTTTACAATATCAATAGGAGTCGCATCAATTCCCGCATCTTTTCTAAGTTCAATGAGACCCGATTCCTGAAGGAGAAGAAGCGCACGGGCTTCATTCGTAGGATCATTCGGAATTGCAATTACGGCTTTCTTCTTGAAATCCTTGATAGATTTCACTTTTTTTGAATACAAGGCGAACGGTTCTACATGAACTCCTGCCACAGCAGCAAGGTGCGTTCCTTTTTCTTTATTGAACGACTCCATATACGGAAGATGCTGATAAAAATTCGCATCTATATCTCCTGCCTCAAGAACTTCGTTCAGGGTAGGGTAGTCTGTCATCTCGATAACCTGAAGTGTGATGCCCTGCGCTTTTAAATCATCTTTCACAAGATTCAAAATGGCAGCGTGAGGTTCCGGTGTAGCCGCAACTTTAAGCGAGGTTTGAGCAAATGCCCCTGATACCAAAACGGATAACACCGCAAAAAAAACAATTCTTTTCATAGATTTTTCTCCTATAAGTTACTTGCCGCTGCTTTTTATCATGAACTTTTCTTGTCGTAGAATAATCGCCGCAACCATTATTCCCGTCCTGAATCGTTGATATCCGTATCTTATGGCAAGCTCTCCAAGCCCGCCGCCGCCAAGCGTTCCAGCCATCGCAGAATATCCTATCAAAGTGATGATTGTAAGCGTTATTCCCGAAACCACGGAAGGCATCGCTTCCGGAACAAGAACTTTGTATACAATCTGCCAGTTCGTAGAACCCATTGCCCGAGCAGCTTGAATCATGCCGGGTTCGACATCGCTTATGGCGGACTCCGTTACCCTTGCGACAAAGGGCATGGCAGCAAGAGAAAGAGGAATTATTGTGGCTGTAGTGCCGATTGTCGTTCCCAAAATCAATCTTGTAAACGGAAGAAGCATTATCATCAATATAACAAAAGGGAACGAACGCAGAATATCGATTATTCGGCTCAAAATCTGATTGAACAAAGGCTTTGGCGTAATTCCGAATTTTCCCGTAATGTTCAAAAGAATTCCCAACGGAAATCCCAGAATTGTGGCGAACAGAGCCGAAAAAAATGTCATGCTCAACGTCTCAAGAGTCGATTGTCCCACCAGTTTAAGAATTACAGTTATATTCATTTTTCCTCCCGAACGGAAACGTCGTTCTCCTCAAGAAAATCCACCGCTTTTTTTATTTCCGCCGCAGAACCGATTATATCCACCGCCATTTGCCCCACCTGATTTTCAGGAAGATTTTCTATTCCTGCGGCAAGGATATTAAAATCCACATCAAATTTTTTCGCCGCCTGGCTTAAAATAGGTTTTCCCGGCGAATCGCCCTTGAATCTAAGTTCAAACTTTCCGCCCTTATCGCTCCAGCGTACAAACGAAGAATCCGTAGTCCGCTCGTCGCCGGAATGAGATATATTCCTAAGAAATTCCCTCGTCGTTTTTGTTCTAGGATTTGCAAATATTTCAGAGACCAGCCCCTGTTCAACAAGAACTCCATTTTCAATAACTGCAACATGCTCGCAAGCATCCCGAACAACTTCCATTTGATGTGTAATCATTACGACAGTAAGATTCATTTTTTTCTGAATGTCCCGTATAAGGGAAAGAATCGCTCTTGTTGTCTGCGGATCGAGCGCGCTGGTCGCCTCGTCACAAAAAAGCACATCGGGCTGGGCTGCCAATGCCCTTGCAATCGCTATCCGCTGCTTCTGACCGCCGCTCAAAGTGCTTATCGGAGCATTTTCTCTATCCTCAAGCCCAACAAGACTGAGCATTTCCTTTACCCTAAGTTTTATCTGGTCTTTTGGCATTTTTGCAAGTTCAAGCGGGTAGGCGATGTTTTTTCCTGCAGTGCGACTTGAAAACAAATTGAAATTCTGAGAAATCATCCCAATGCGCCGCCTCTGCCGAATCAAAGAATCTCTGTCAAGATTGTCAACACGTCTTTCATCGTAGAAAACCGCGCCTTCATCCGGACGCTCAAGAAGACTTACCAAGCGAACAAGAGAACTTTTTCCGGCGCCGCTTTTTCCTATGATTCCGAAAATCTTGTTTTTTGGAATCTGCAGATTTATTCCATCGACGGCAGCAATTCCAGCACCATCCTTGGAGACGTATGTTTTCTTCAAATTTTCAAGTCTAATTTGAATTCCTGCATGATAGGCATTTAATTGAAGTTTTTCAATACAACAATTTTATGCGAAAAGCAAAGCGATTTTTGTCCGCCGCCATTACGCCACGAATCTTAATGATTAAAAAAGCCGAGCAGAAAAATGCGGATTTTCAAGAAATCACTTTGCAATCTGCATTTATGTCTTTATATTATATATACAAGGGATTGGTAATTTTCAGCATTTTGAAAACTTTTCTATCGACTTCCAAATCACTTTCACCAACAAAAGCAATTTCATACCAAAGAGGAGAGCATGAAATATTTTAAGGTCACGGCAAAATGCGGACATGTCGGAAAAAACAAATATTTTGAAGGAACTTTTTTTATCGAAGCGGAATCAAAGAAAGATGCTGCAGAAAAAATAAGATATAGAGGCAGGGTAAAACACGACAAAAAGGATGCAATCCTGAATGTCGAAGAAATCGACTATGAGACATATATAAAAGGAATCAAGGAAAACTCCAAACATCCTTATTTCAACTGCAAAAACAAGCAGGAACAAAACCGTTTTTTACAAGAAATCCAAAAAAATATCGTAGATGAAGAAAATACAAATCTTGAAAAACCTAAGAAAACAAAACGACATTCCCTTCGAAAAAATTTTAATCATGATAACGACTATGAGTTTTACAAAAACAGAGTAGATATTAATACGTGAAACTTCCATTCATAAAATTCGTCTCCAAAAACTCGCATTCATAAAATTCGCAAAAAGTGATACTGCACACGAAAATCGTTTTTCTCGCTCAGTTTTTTTTCGAAGATGTATACTTTAGTAGACAGAAGCGTCCTTATAGAAAGTCTACTTGAAACATCCCTAATCAATCTTGCCGAACCTCCTCCAGCTTTCTTGATTAAACAGAAGAAAAGCAACATAATCAAAGTTCAGCGCAAGGCAAATAACAACGGGAGTTTTCTATGGACACACAGATGAATTTCATCAGAGAGATACCGACACCGGAGGAACTAAAAGCGCAGTTTCCGCTTTCTCAGAATGTTTCAAAAATCAAAGCAGAACGAGATGAAATCATACAAAAAATCTTTGAAGACAATGACAATCGTTTCCTGCTTGTCATAGGGCCATGCTCCGCCGACAGAGAAGATGCCGTACTCGAATACATGGCAAGGCTTATGAAAGTCCAAGAAAAAGTAAAAGAAAAGATTTTCATGATTCCCCGAGTTTACACGAACAAGCCTAGGACTAAAGGGGTCGGCTACAAGGGAATGCTGCATCAGCCGAACCCACAAGGCGAAGAAGATATGCTCAAAGGAATAATCGCAATCCGAGGTCTGCACGCACGTGTCATGGAAGAAACCGGATTTTCCTGCGCCGAGGAAATGCTTTACCCTGACAACCATATGTATCTTTCCGATTTGCTTTCCTATGTCGCAATCGGCGCCCGCTCCGTGGAAGACCAGCAGCACAGAATTGTGGCTAGCGGTGTCGGAATCCCTGCCGGAATGAAAAACCCGACATCCGGCGACATTTCGATAATGATGAATTCCATAACGGCGGCGCAAAGCAGACAGAAATTCCTGTACCGCGGTTGGGAAGTCACAACTCAGGGAAACCCCCTAGCCCACGCAATCCTTCGAGGCTTTGTCGATGCCTACGGAAGAACCCATTCTAACTACCATTACGAAGACCTAAGACTTCTTATCGATGCCTATTCGGAAAGCAAACTGAAAAATCCCGCCGTGATTGTTGACTGTAACCACGCAAATTCCGGGAAAAAGTACCTTGAACAAATAAGAATCGCAAAAGACGTAATCCACAGTTGCCACGCCTCCGACGACATAAAAAAAATCGTCAAAGGGCTGATGATTGAAAGTTATCTCCAAGACGGATGCCAGCCGGTTAGCGGCGACGAGTACGGAAAATCCATCACCGATCCGTGCCTAGGCTGGGAGAAAACCGAAAAACTCATCTACGAGCTTGCGGAACTTCTGTAGCTTAGTTCACATTTTCAAAAGCAACATTGCCAGTCTGTCCACCCACGGGCTTGCTCCGGGGTTCGCGGACTAGCCGCCGCTCCGTTTTCGCTTACGCTCAAACCGCTTCGCGCCCTGCGCATCCCGGGCATGGCGCACCGTGGATTTCCAAGCCTCACTTCCCTATTCTACTTTGAATTTTGAAAGTTCCTGCGTCACCGACTCAATTGCGCCTTGGTTTTCGATTGCGCTGTTCTTCGTGGTTTCTATAGACCTTGAAAACTCGTTAATAACCGCGGACGATTCTTTAAGAGCGTCGTTCACTTGGGAAGAAAGCGCAACAACCTCGTCTATGCCTTTTTGAAGCTCGTTGCTGTAATCCGCCTGATTCTTAATCAGCACGTTGATTTCAGAAATCTGCTCAGAGATTTCATTGGTCGCTTTCAAGGTTTCCGATGCCCCGATAGATTGCTCGTGCGTCGCCCGTGCGATTGTTTCGGTAAGTTCCAGCTGGTCTTGTATGCCGCTACTTATATCTTTGAACGCAGTACTGGTAGAGGAAATTTTGTCAGCACTGCTGTTTATAGATTCAACAAGCTGCTCTATCATCACATTTATGTCTTTTGTGCTTTTCGATGTGGATTCGGCGAGCTTTCGAATTTCATCTGCGACAACCGCAAATCCTTTTCCGGCTTCGCCTGCGTGAGCCGCCTCAATTGCGGCGTTCATCGCAAGAAGGTTTGTCTGACTTGCAACGCTCTGAATAACCTTTGTAACTTCCATCATCTGCGAAGATTTTTCGGAGATGTCGCTTACTATCTGCATACTTCCCGAAACCGCGCCGTTACCCTTTTCTGAAAGTTCGGAAAGTTTCACGGAAAGGCTTTTCGACCTGTTTATCATCTGCCCTATCGAATTTACGTTTGAAACCATCTCCGTAATGGAAGACGCATTCTGCTCGGTGGCAGCAGTCTGGGCGGCGACAAGTTCCGAAATCCGCATTGCATCTTTGTTCAGTTTTTCGATGTTCGTCTGCGTGTTGTCAAGAAGCCTGTCCCTTGCATCATTTTTCTTGTCGATATCATCAAAGGAAGTTACAACTTGATTTATTCCCGAAGAACTTTCTTCCGCAGTACGGAGAAGAGCCTTTGCATTCACGGAAACATCCTCGCTATTTTTCCGGATTTGTAAAATCGAATCTGAAAGGCTGTCCATCAGCACGTTCAACTCTTCGTTCGTTTTTCCAAAGTCGTCCAATCCCACAATGTCCATGCGAGTGGTAAGGTCTCCGTTCGTCCTTATGTTCCTTATAACGCCGCTTGTCCTTTCAAATCTTATCCTCAATCTAAAAAGAATATAATAGAGCAATGGCAAAGTATACAAACACGAAACCACAAAGCAAACCATCATCTTAGAGAAATAAGAGAAAAATTCCTGATTTGCATGGCGAGCCGCACAATATCCGAACATGATTCCTTGCCAGTTGAGCAAGAATGCCACAAAAAGTCCGCACAATCCTACCTGAATGGTAAAACGTGCGACACGACCGCTCCCCAAATTCCTTATTTGCAGTTTTTCAAGATATTTCTGTGCCGCCGCCTTAAAAAAATGCACGCAATATTCCCTCGCCACAGCAAAGAAGCACAGGCAGTTGCCAAAAACCACAAGAAGTGTTATGGCGACCTCCGCAGGGCTGTCTCCAAGTTTATAGATTCCCTTCTTTGTCTTAACAAAAAGCAGTATCATGTTTCCGATTACATATCCAACGAACAGAATCGCAGAAATCGCAATCTCCAGGATTTTGATCACACGCCCATACGAAAGCCTTTCCTCGGGAGTTATGGGAGAACCGGAGCGGACTTTTTTCAGAAGAGCTATCAAAGGCTTCATTGCGATGTAGGCTACAACACAGACAATCATAAAATTAACGACAACGATTAGCAGCGTCATCGGAAGACCTGCCAGCCATTCATTAAAACCAAGACCATGGATAAAAGTATACTGACCGTAAGAAAGCAACGGGATCCCAACAAGCGTGCTTATTCCAAACACAGCAACATAAAGCGCAAACAATTCCATCTAAAGTACTCTCCTTGATGCATAAATAAAGAACAGTTCCACTCGTCTAGTAAATAATCGGAGCAGAAGTTTAGACAAGATAAAACTTCCAATACCAAGCATGTTTCTACGAATTATACCCCCCCCCCCCCGAAAAATCAAGTTTTTTTAAGCAGAGGCAAAATGTCGCTCAAACTTCAGATGATTTTTCTTAGCGGGGGCGGATTTTTTATCCGCAGAACGCCATAAGCCGATGAAGGGCATCGTTCAATGTCCTCCTCGTACAAGCGAGGTTGATTCTAACGAAATGTTTTCCAGTTTGTCCATACTCTGCGCCGGAATTTATAAAAAGTCCCGTGCGTTTTCTAAGTTCCGAAGCAAATTCCGTTCCGTCCATTCCGGTTTGGCTTACATCAACCCACAAAAGATAAGTGGAATCTGCTTTTACGGGCTTTATCGAAGGAATCTTTTCGGCAATGAACGATTCTGCGTGCATTCTGTTTTCCCAAAGATATTCGTTCAGTTCGTTTAACCAATCCTCCCCTTTTTCGAACGCCGCAACAGCAGCATCGACGGCAAATGCATTCGGCTCTGCAATTTCATCTGTGTTCAACGCACGCCACACTTTATGGCGCAAATGCGGCTCGCTCACCATAACAGCGGAAGAATTCAGTCCCGCTATGTTAAAGCATTTCGACGGAGAAAGGCATGTAACAGAAATATCAGAACATTCTTTAGAGACACTTGCAAAAGGCACGTATTTTTTTCCGGGCGCAGTGATGTCGCAATGGATTTCGTCAGAAATTACGGTTACGCCGTATTTTTTGCACAAAGAACCGACTTTAGAAAGCTCTTCTCGAGTCCATATTCTTCCGCAAGGATTGTGCGGATTGCACAAAATCATAAGAGAAACCTGCGGATCGGAAAGGTCTTTTTCAAGCCGAACAAAATCAATCGAATATTTTTCACCATCGAAGGACAAGGGGCTTTCAACAACAAAGCGCCCGTTATTCACCACTGAATTGAAGAAAATATTGTAAACCGGAGTCTGAACAAGAACTTTTTCAGCCGGAGTGGTAAGTTTTCGCACACAGGAAGAAATTGCCGGAACTACGCCCGTGCAAAAAATCAGACTATCTAAAGGAATCTCCAAGGAATGTCTAGTTGCCCACCATTTTTTATAACTTTTCGCCCAAGCTTCGGGGACAACGGAATATCCGAAGATGCCGTGTTCCGCCCTCCGTTGGATTGCCTCTTTTACACACGGGGCGGTTTGAAAATCCATGTCGGCGACCCAAAGCGGAAGTTCGTCCGGCTTTACGTCCCATTTAAGCGAATTCGTTCCTATGCGTTCGGGATTTTTATCAAAATCGTATTTCATTTAATACTCGTTCTCGTTTTGGTTCGGATCTTTATGGAATGATTTTCCTATTTTGCCACAAATGATTTCCGTGTCGTTTGGATTGCACCTCTTCGGATTCAGAATGAGCGTGCCGATTTCGTCAGCCGTTATTTTTCCGCCACACGGATTTTTTACGCTTTCTATTTTTCCTGAAATCGAAGCGTTTATGCCGGTTGAATATTCAAAAGCCAAGACGGTATTGTTCAGAGTGCAGCTTTCCAAAACCAAACCGTCCACATAGCAAAATCCCTGGTCGCTTTCGATAGTGCAGTTTACAAATTTTAGATTTTTGGAATGCCAGCCCAAATATTCACCCAAAATATAGGAATCGTACACGGTAACATTTTCCGAATTCCAAAACGCATCTTTTGACACAATGCGCGAATTATGAATTTCGATGTTTTTTCCGCCGTCAAGAAAATAGTTTCCGTCAAGGTTCAAATTATCCGCATAGAAATTTTGTGTGTTAAGCGCAAAATAGTCGCCCTTCGCCTGAACATTTTCGAGCCGAACTCCATCGCAATTCCAAAATGTTTCGGCGGCATCGGTGAATTTTACGTTCCGCAGAACGGTGTTCACGCTTCTTCTGAATTCTTTTGGAGCGTCAACAACCGTATCTTCCATAGTAATTCCGTTCGTGTTCCACAGCCCGGATTTTCCTAACGGAGCGAATTCACAATTTTTCACAAAAACATTCTGCGAATTCCAAAGCGGATATTTGTATTCAAAACGTGAATCCAGGACTTCCACATTATTCGCATGTTTCAGCGGAGATTCTCCATCCGAGAACACGCAGGAAACATAACTTACATCGTTTGAAAAATACGCTGCCCTTTCGCCCGATAGATTCTTGTTTGCAATCAATCTGTTTTTGTTCATAAGCAATTATGTTGTATCCTTTATAATTTTACCCTACATATTAACGTACTCACATAAACAGCCGATTGCAAATAATTTTTCCGCATTTTCGATTTTCGGAAAATCATTCCGCCGTTTCTTTTTTCTTGGTGATTTCGTACCAGTCTATTTTTCGGGTTATGAACATAAGCAAGACCACAACCGTAAAAAGTCCAAGGCTTCCGATAAGGAGCGCATAGTCTTCAGCCTGAAGTGTTCCATACAAGAAAATGTACGACACAAGCTGAACCAAGCTCAAAAGGATTCCCCATTTTAGATTTTTCAATATGACCATGGCGTAAAGCAATGTCGTCACGCATACGCTTAACGAACAGATAAGGTAAGTCAAGTCGAACGTAATATGCTCGGAAATCGAAAGAAGAAGCAGATAGAACATGATGTCAGCGAACCCAATCAGCCCGTATTGAATCGGGTGTATCCTGATTTTTGAGAAGACTTCGCATACCATAAGAGCGACGAATGGAATCACCAAAAACAGAAGCGCATATTTCACACTTCTGGTGGTCTTTTGGTACGCGTCCACAGGAACGATGAACGAAACCTCCACGGATTCCGGCGAAAAAGTGTTTTCCGCAAGCCAGCTTTTCGGAAAAACCGTACTCAAGCCGGCAATGCTCCACATGGCGGAAAATCCGTTGTCATCCAAATGACGTTCCTGCGGAAGCCAGCCGCCCGAAAAACTTGGAGATTTCCACGAAGAAGTCATGTTGATTGTGTTGTCAGAGGCAATCGGGCGAATCCTGATTTTTTCTCCGCCCTGAAAACTTACAATGCCTTCAAGGTTCAGTTTTTTGGAAAAATCGATTCCGGAAAGGGTGTAATAAATGGAAGTCGAAAAAGGCGAAATCGAATCGTATTTTATCGGGGAAACGGGCAACTCAAGTCCATTTATAGTCAGATTCGGCTGGGTCGTAATGTTTTTAGGATTAGAAATTCCCATAATCAGAACAGCTTCTTTTAACATCACGTCTTTTTTTTCTATATTGAAATATGTGAAGTCAAAATTATCGAAGGACGCTTCCATCTGAATCTGTCCGTTGAACACCGGAACTTTGAATATTCCCCGTGTAAGATGATATGGATTTACGTCAAAATCAAGTTTGTAAGAATCTGGCGCAAAAATCACATATTTCGTTTCCGACTCCGTATATCTGTTTCCGTTCGAATCTACGCTTTCTTTGTGAAATTTATATGGAACCGCTATAGAAATCCCCTGGAATCCGGCGGTCTTTCCCAGCGGCACTATAATAGATTCTATCGCATCGTCCTTGTAGTCCTGCCTGTCTTCTATCAAATCTTTTATCATATGAATCGGGATAAGGAACAGCAGCACCATAATGAAAATCAACATGAATTTGATTCCGAAATTAGAAAATTCTACCTTCTTCATTTTTCCTCCGAGCAAAATACGGCTTACAACTTTATATTTTATTTTTCAGAAAATCGTAACAAGAAAACATACCTTAGTAAAGGCATGGCATTCAGGAAAAGGAAACCGCATGGGTTTTCTTTCGGTAGTTCAGCGGAGTGCAACCGTATTCCCTCAAAAACAGTCTGTTGAAATAACTTTGGTCTGTGAATCCGCAACGCAAGGCTATGTCAAGAATGCTTTCCTGCCCGCCCCGTATAAGATCCCGGCTTACTTCCAAGCGGTGGCGATTCAGGAACGCAATCGGAGAAAGCTGTGCATATTGCCTAAACAATTTTGTGCATTGGCTTCGGCTTACACATCCTGCATCCGCTATCCGGTCAAGCGTCAAAGCCTCCGCATAATTCAGATATATGTACTCAGTCATCTTCTGCTGAACGGCAGCGTTGCTGTCAGAATGGACTTTTGCAGAACCTCCCCTGTAGGCAAGATAAAGTTGCTTGCAAATCTTATAGACCGCCGAAATGGCTTCGAATTCGTAGCCGAATTCTTTTTCTCTAAGGATTTTTTCAAGGTGTTCCATGGCAATCGAAATGTTGACGGCGGAACTTGTTCCCGAAGCAAACCGCACGTGCGAAAAATCCGAATCTTCTAAAATATGGCGGATATATTTTTCGTACATAAATCCGTTTTGAGAAAGAAGCCCTGTTCCGACGATTAAAGCCGTATGAGCCGCATTTTCGGAAAGAGCCGCGGAAATCTGATGAAGCTGACGGCGGTTTATAAAACATACATCCCCTGCCGAAAGCTGAAATTCCTTTCCTGCCGTGCAACAAAGCAAAGAGCCTTCCGCAACGGAAATCAACTCGATGTTTTCGTGCCAATGAGCCATCGAACTATGCACCGTCTGTTCCGCAATGCTTTCGTTCTTGCAATAAATTGGAAGACTCTCGTTTTCAAAATGAAGCGTTTCCATAAAAACCTCGATTTACGATTGCATTATAATCGCAAGGAACAAGAAAAATCAACAATCAATTATTTTTATAGCAGATTATACTAAATATATCGCATTTTATACTATATTTTAATCTTTTTATAGCATATTATTAAAACATAACTTGGGCAGTCCAAAACGATAGCGCAAGAAAAAACGAAAACATTTAAAGGAGATGAAATCATGGAAGAAACACCACGAAAAATGCCATTGATTGGCGAAGATGCGCCTGCTTTTCAGGCGGTAACGACCCAAGGGAATATCAATTTTCCTGCAGATTACAAAGGTAAATGGGTGATTCTGTTCTCTCATCCGGCAGACTTTACTCCGGTTTGCACCACAGAATTCATGACTTTCGGCACTATGCTCGAAGAATTCAAGGCTTTGAACACGGAATTGATTGGGCTTTCCGTCGATTCTCTTTATTCGCATATCGCATGGCTCAGAAAAATTCAGGAGCTTGAATGGAACGGCATGAAGAATGTGAACGTAACGTTCCCCCTTATCGAAGACATTCGCATGGAAGTCGCAAACAAATACGGAATGATTCAGCCGGGAGCATCGACCACTCAGGCTGTGCGAGCTGTGTTCATAATCGATCCGAAAGGAAAGATTCGTGCGATTTTGTACTATCCGCTCAGCACGGGACGCAATTTTGACGAAATCAAGCGCATGATTATTGCGTTGCAAAAAACCGATGCCGCTGACTGCGCAACTCCTGCAAACTGGAGACCGGGCGACGACGTTATCGTGCCTCCTGCCGGTAGCTGCGGAACAGCAAAAGAGCGAATGGATAACCAGACCGGAGACCAATACTGCCTCGACTGGTTCATCTGCTTCCGCCGAGAGAAAAAATAGGCAAACCTAAAAACAACTCTTGCTATTATAAGAAAGCCGTTCCCGAAAAAACTTAACAGTTTGCTTGGGGGCGGCTTTCTTATAATTAGACAACTATAAATTCAAAATTAGCCGTCAAGTTTTTGCAAACGCAAAGCATTTCCAAAAAATCAGGATTCTAAAAAGCAGCAGCGGAAAATGCAAGCGTCGGTTTCTTTTAGTTCCTTTACTCAAAAAGATTTTTTTGAAAAGTTTTCCAGCTTTTTTGCAACGGCTCGTGGATTTTGTCGCCGAACTTAAAATTTCCTATCAGGAATGGAGAATTCGGGTCGTGATTTTTTATGTTTTCCAAAACAGCGGAACGGGCATAGTTTGCATAACAATAACGGCAAAAATGTGCGCACGAGTTATAAACCCCTATGTCGCAGCCAAGAAAACAATCGCATTCCTTTCTGTTTTGCCGTCTTTCAGGAAAGTGCATACTATCGCCCACCGCACGTTCGTAAACGATTTTTGTCATGCAGCCGGAAACATCCACGCCGACCTTTGAAAGTTCCGCACTTTCTCCGCAGCTTTTTATTTTGATTCCGAACCTCTCGCCCACTCTGACAAAAAAATCCGCAAGTTCAAGCTGGATTTCAAAAGAGACTTCAGAAATTTCAGGAAAATTTTTCTTTACTTTTGGATATAGGTCGATAAAACTTACTATACATTCATTCGTGTAACCCGAAAGTCCTCGGCAGATTTTTTCGAAACTTTTTTTGTGCTGCTCCACAGTATATTTTCCGCATAAAAAAACAGGGTCATACCGCCAGCTTATGCGCTTGCTTCCGACGATTTTTGAAAGCCGCCTGAATGAATCCATAATCTCCGCTTTATCGGGAACATTCGGCTCGTAAAGTTTTCCGTAGGGCGTGATTGTTACAAACCAAAGTTGTCCGTACGGCTCAAGCAAGGCGATGGCATTGTCGGAAAGCAGCGGAGAGGGATTTTTCGTGCAGAAGCAAATCAAATCGACTACGCTTGGCGACAACGAATATTTTGTCACCGACGTTGCATTGTATGGATTTCGCACGCATACTTCGCCCGCCCTAAGCCGATTCAAGAACCATTCCGAATAAAAAGCGGGAATATCCGTACGTAATCCGGTGTGGATTATCATCGAAAATCAATCAAAAGCCGTCAGATTTCCGTAACGGTTTCAGCAAGCGGTTTTCTTGAAAAATGATTCGGAAGCGGCTTGAATCCCTCGGCTGCGTATCCCAAATCAAGGAGCATCAATATTTCCTCATTTTCGGGCAGCCCGAGTTCCGCATGAAGTTTTTTCGGGTCAAAGCGATTCACCCAACAACTGTTCACGCCCAAATCCGTGGCGGAAAGCATAAGATGAGTCGCAACGATGGACGCATCCTCTATGCCGGAATCTCTTTCGTCGCCCGGATATGTATACACATTGTCCTTGTCGAATGCCACAACAAGAACAACCGGCGCTCCATATCTGCACGGAGTAACATTGTCGATTTTGGAAAGCGCATCCTCGGACGAGGCGACATAGATATGCTGTTCCTGAAGATTTTTGGCGGTAGGAGCAAGCCTTCCCGACTCAAGGATTTTTTCCACAAGTCCTTTTGAAAGTTTCTTTTCCGCATCAAATTTCTTACAAGAAAAGCGTTCTTTTACAACGGCTGAAAAATCCATTTTTGATTCCATATCCCCCATCATTATAAATTTTTTTGTAATTTTATAATGATTTTTTACTTTTGTCTTAATTTTTGGTATACTTAATTTATGGAAAACAAAGACATTGCAATCATAGGAGCCGGAGTTGCGGGACTTACGGCTGGGTTATATGCAGCCCGCTCAGGAATGAAGACGGTCATCTTTGACGACCTTGGCGGTGGCGGACAGGTTCTGGAAATCGACAATCTTGAAAACTACCCGGGGGTATTTCCTGCTGTGAACGGAGCGCAGCTCATAGACACGCTCGTAAAACAGTCGGCGGCTTTCGGAGCGGAACTTGTTCAGACGAAGGTCATTTCAATCGAAAAAAAAGAAAAATCCTTTTTTATAGAAACTGTGAACGGAACTATGCAGGCAAAAGCACTGATATACGCAACCGGAGCAGCCCATAAAAAACTCGGAGCGACCGGAGAAGCGGAATTCGAAGGGAAAGGCGTTTCATACTGCGCAGTGTGTGACGGACCATTTTTTCGAGGGAAAAATGTCGTTGTGGTAGGCGGCGGAGACAGCGCATGCACCGAAGCCCTATACCTTGCAAACCTTGTAAACCACATCGACCTGATTCACAGGCGCGAAGAACTTAGAGCGACAAAAACCATTGCCGATAGAATTCTTTCAAACGAAAAAATAAAAGTTCACTTCGATTCAAAACTGAAGAAAATCGAAGGCGAAGGCACTGTAAAAACAGCAGTCATCGAAAATGTAAAAACAGGCGAAACCGAAAATCTTTCGACCGATGCGGTTTTTGTGTTCGTGGGAATGGCACCTCGCACAGCCTTGATTGAATCTGTTAAAAAAGATGCCGGCGGATATTTCATAACCGACGAAAAAATGGCAACAGAGATTCCCGGACTTTTTATTGCCGGAGACGTTCGCTCAAAGCCTTTGCGCCAAATCGTAACGGCTTCCAGCGATGGAGCTATAGCCGCTTTTTCCGCCGCCGAATACGTAAAAAACGAAAACTAAAAAAATCAGGCTGAAATTCCCTTGCGATTTTCAGCTTGTTTTTTCAGGAAAAATCAATGAAACCATACGTACATCAAGTTCACTATTACGAAACGGATAAAATGGGAATCACACATCATTCCAATTATGTGCGGTTCATGGAAGAGGCGCGCGTTGACTACCTAAACCAACTCGGAACGGCTTTCGACAAAATCGAAGCGGACGGAATCAGTTCTCCCGTCATCACGTTGGAATGTAGCTACAAAAAAACCACCACTTTTCCCGATGAAATATTCATATATGTAAAGCCGAAAAAACTCACCACTTTCAAACTAACTTTTTCATACGAAATGAAAGTAAACGGCGAAGTCTGTTTCAGAGGCGAAAGCTCGCACTGCTTCCTTGACTCAAACGGAAATCCGGTTGTTCTTGAAAAAAACTATCCAGACTTCTGCGCCGCATTGCACCGGGAAATGGAAAGTACCGAAAGCTAATGTCGCCCCCTTTATTCTGTCAATGTTAATATGCTAGAATAAAACTATGAACATAGGATTATTTTCGGACAGTTACCTTCCGACAAAATCGGGAGTTGTAACCGTCGTAATTCAACTTAGGGAACAATTAACGAAAATGGGGCATACGGTGGTTCTTGTCTGCCCTGAGACCACGGAAGAATTCAAAACGGATGACCCTTTGACATATCGAGCAAAAAGTAAGCCGCTCGGGCTTAAAACCGACCAGTTTGTTTCGCTTCCCAGCAGAAAAAGACTAATCGCTTTCATAAAAGAAAAGAATTTGGACATAATCCATTGCCACACGGAATACGGAATCGGAAGAACAGCTGCCTACATTGCAAAAAAACTTCACATACCTGCAGTATGCACCATCCACACAATGTGGGTCGAATTCTACAAATATTATCTAAAAACCGCACCGCTAATCACACCAAGTTTTGTCGATCACGTGATGGAGCGATTCTACAATCATTTTGACACGCTGATTGCAGTTTCGTCCAAGGGAAAAAATTATTACAAAAATCGAAACCTTATTCCGAATGTTCCGATAGTGGTGATTCCGAATGCCATCGACACGGATAAATTCAAATCATCTTGTTCCACGGACGAAGAAAAGCGTGCGCTTCGGGAAAAACACGGAATAAAAGAGGACGATGTGCTTTTTCTTTTCCTTGGACGCATCGCCGAAGAAAAACGGGTTTTTGAGTTGGCGGAACAATGCAAAAAACTCGTGGAACTGAATCACAAGGCAAAAGTAATTTTTGTGGGCGACGGGCCTGCGTATCAGGATTTGCTAAAAACGACCGAAAAACAACGCCAGGAAAGAACAATCATGTTCACGGGCTTTATCGAATGGACGGAGACCCACAAATACTACGAAATCGCCGATGCCTTCATAACCGCAAGTCTTTCCGAAATGCATTCGATGACAATCCTTGAGGCGGAACTTTGCGCTCTTCCGATTGTCTCTAGGAACGACGAAAGTTTTTGGGACTGCGTGTTCCCCGGCAAAAACGGCTACCTTGCGGACACGGACGAAAAATTTCTTGAAAATATGCTAGAAATCGCCGAAAGCAAAGAAAAACGCAAAACATTCGGAAAAGCCAGCCTTGAAATCACAAAGAATTTCACAATTGAAAGTTACGTAAAAAAGACAATTCTGTTGTACGAAGAAATCATAAAGGCTTATCCTCAAAAAATAGACGAAAACTCAACGGAGAACAAAATAAAACTCCTTCAGGAAAGCCTTCTTTCAAAATAGAAAGACATTCGTCCAGCAAAACCGAACAATCCGCCGCCGCAAAAAGCAATTTTCCGCACAAATATTTTGCCTCCGCTAAAAAGTTGACATATACCCTGACCGAGTATAATATTAATACCCATATAGGGTATAAACGAGGTACGGCATGAAAAAAGAAAAATCCGATAAAAATCAGATTAGCACGGAAGCGGAAATTTCCAATCCAATACAAAATGAAAAGCGAAAGACGCAAAGTCCCGAAGAATTCAAGAGTCTTATGAACAGGCTTTGCAGAATCGAAGGGCAAATAAAAGGGATTAAAAAAATGCTCGAAAACGACGCATATTGTCCCGACATATTGACGCAAGTTTCCGCAGCGAACGCCGCACTCAACTCGTTCAATCGGGTTCTTCTTGCAAGCCACATAAAAACCTGCGTGGTAGACGACATTAAAAACGGAACGCCGGAAACTGTAGACGAACTTGTAAACATGTTGCAAAACCTAATGAAATGAGAAAGGTGCTTGCCTTATGGAAAAATACGAAGTTTCGGGAATGAGTTGCGCCGCATGCGTGGCACGTGTCGAAAAAGCGGTTTCGAAAATTCCGGGCGTAAAAAACTGTTCGGTAAGCCTTTTGACAAATTCCATGGGCGTGGAAGGTTCTGTTTCCGCTGGCGAAATTGTCGAGGCGGTTAAGAACGCAGGATATTCCGCAAAAAAAATTGAAAAAAAACAAAAAGGAACAAAATCCGTTTCCGAATCGGCTGACGAAAACCTTTTAAAAGACAAAGAAACTCCGGTATTGAAAAAAAGGCTTGCATGGTCAGCCGCATTCCTTATCGCTTTGATGTACATAAGCATGGGACACACGATGTTGAATCTGCCGATTCCGCAGTGGTTTGTCCGCAACGGCGAAAACTACGTGGCGTTGGGAATCCTTGAAATGCTCCTTTCCGCAATCGTCATCGTGATAAACAAAAAATTTTTCATAAGCGGATTCCGGGGGTTGATGCACAAAAGCCCGAACATGGATACGCTGGTCGCAATGGGTTCGGGAGTTTCGTTCATATACAGCACCATCGTCCTTCTTGAGATGACAAACGCTTCGGCAATCGGAAACCCGGAACACCTTGCGCATCTTGCGCACAATCTGTATTTCGAAAGCGCCGCAATGATTGTAACGCTGATTACGGTCGGGAAACTTTTGGAATCGGTTTCCAAAGGAAAGACCACGACTGCGCTCAAAAGTCTGATGAAACTTTCCCCAAAAACGGCGACATTGCTCCAAGACGGAAAAGAAACTGAAGTTTCAATAGAAAACGTGCAAGTCGGAGACATTTTTATTGTTCGTCCCGGAGAAAGCCTTCCCGTGGACGGCGAAATAATCGAAGGGAACACGGCAATAAACGAATCTGCGTTGACGGGCGAATCCATTCCGGTGGACAAAAGCCCGGGAAGCCAAGTTTCGGCGGCGACAATAAATCAGTCGGGATTCATAAAATGCAAGGCGACTCGCATAGGCGAGGACACAACTATTTCGAAAATCATTCAGATGGTAAGCGATGCGGCTTCTACAAAAGCACCAATCGCAAAAATCGCTGACAAAGTTTCGGGCATTTTCGTTCCCACCGTAATCGGAATCGCAATAATTACGTTTTTCACCTGGCTTGTATTGGGCGCAGAATTTTCGTTCAGCCTGAGCCGAGCGATTTCCGTTCTTGTAGTAAGCTGTCCGTGTGCGCTTGGGCTTGCGACTCCCGTTGCAATCATGGTCGGAAACGGAATGGGCGCAAAAAACGGCATACTTTTCAAAACCTCCGAAAGCCTTGAGCAGGCAGGACGCGCGCAAATCGTCCTCTTGGACAAAACGGGAACGGTAACAAAAGGCGAACCCGTCGTTACCGATATATTTTCTTCCGACATTCCGCAAAAAGACTTCCTTGAAAAAATCGCCGCACTCGAAGCAAAAAGCGAACATCCGCTTGCAAAAGCAATAATGCGCAAAGCCGCTGACGAGCGGATTGAAACAAAGGAATCCTTCGATTTTGAAGCTCTTCCCGGAAACGGACTTTTTGCCACCGTGGACGGAAAAAAAATCTTCGGCGGAAACGAAAAATTTATTGAAAAGTCCGCCGGTTTTGTTTTGGACGACAAAACAAAACTGCGAATGGAAAAACTTTCCGCAGAGGGAAAAACGCCTTTACTCTTCGCCGAGGACAAAAAACTTCTTGGGATTGTGGCTGTCGCCGATGCCGTCAAAGAAGAAAGCCCGAAAGCAATCGCAGAACTAAAAAGTATGGGACTTAAAGTTGTTCTTCTGACCGGAGACAACAAAAAAACAGCGGAAGCTGTGGGAGCAAAAACCGGAATCGATGAAATAATTTCTGAAGTGCTTCCTGACGGCAAGGAAAATGTCGTGAAAGAATTCAAGAAAAAAGGCAAAGTCTGCATGGTAGGAGACGGAATAAACGACGCGCCTGCCCTAACCTCTTCGGACATAGGAATGGCAATCGGTGCGGGAACGGACGTAGCCATCGATGCCGCCGATATTGTTCTTGTAAAAAACAGCCTGCTTGACGTGAGCGCGGCGATTCGGCTTGGACGCAAAACGCTAAGAAACGTAAAAGAAAATCTTTTTTGGGCATTTTTCTACAATATAATTTTGATTCCGATTGCCGCCGGCGTGTACCACAAATGGCTCGGGCTTGACATGAATCCGATGTTCGGAGCCGCCGCAATGAGCCTTTCAAGTTTTTGCGTGGTTACGAACGCATTGCGGCTGAACTTCGCAAAAATCAGAAGCAACGAAAGCAACAAAAAAATAAACGAAACAAACAGGAAAATAAAGGAGGTCGGAATGACGGAAAAAACACTTAAAATAGAGGGCATGATGTGCCAGCACTGCGAACGACACGTAAAAGAGGCACTGGAAAAAATCGACGGGGTGGCTTCTGCCGCCGCAAGCCACGAAAACAAAACCGCCGTAGTTCAACTGACGAAGGAAGTACCTTCCGCAGAATTCGAAAAAGCGATTCTTGAAGCGGGTTACAAATACATAGCGCAAAACTAAAGATTCGCCAATTTTTCTGCGAACCTGGAATGAAAATCCCTTTTAATCGCAAGGAATTCTTCCATACGTTTTAGAATCACAAAAAGCATTGCCCTATCCTCGAATTCCGCCCGATTTTCGGGGAGCGGCTTTTCCTTCATGGATGCACGGATTTCTTGAAGTTCCTTCAGCAATGTCCTGACATCGTTTTTGGTTTCGTATTCGACCGAAACTTTCTCAAAAAAATCGGAGACAAGAGCCGCCGTTGACGGGACGGTTTTTATATCAATCAGACTTTTGTAGATTTCAAGAAGAACGTCCCGCTGTTCTTTTCTCATGGAAATATATTCGCCGTCAAAAACGTCTTTTTTTCCAAGCTGATTGTTGTAATTTTCCATGGCGGCATTTTGCGCCTCAAAAATCGCCTTGTCCAAAATCTCAAAATATTTTCCGTCGCAAGGCTCTGCCCACGGATCAAGAATTCGCTTTGACATTTTATGAAGGACATATTTTATTTGCCTGTCGGCTTCTTTTTTAAGCCTTTCGATATACGGAACGTTCTTTTTGAGGAAAAGATTCATCAAAACTCCGAAGCCCACGCCTATCGCAAAAAGAAGAATTTCATTCCGCAATTCGTAAAATCCCATTTTCCCAAACAGAATGAAATGAGAAATCAGAACCGAATCCATGGCAATGGCTGAATACCAGCCGAAAATCTGACAGATGACTATGAAAAGTCCGGTGTAAACAAAAAACGCCATGTTCGAAAATCCGAAAATTTTGTAACAAAAAAACGAAATAAAAAGCGCACTCACGAACGCATAAAATCTTGAAAGCCCCGTCCGTATCGTCTCTTTTTTTGTGGGCTGAATCGAAAGAATCGCCACAATTCCTGCGGAAACGGAAAAATCGAGCTTCAAAGCAAGCGCCGCAAGCACAGCGCCGATTGCCGCCGCCGCCATTTTTGCCGAATTCAGGATTTTCTGCCTTGAAATCAAATTTTTCATGAATCAATTGTAGCACACTTCCGCATTAAAAATGCCGAATTTATTGTCATACACACTAGCAGGATTTGAATTATAGGAGTAGAATCACAGACAATACGAAAAGTATTCGGGAGGAGACGGGTGAACATAAACGACGGGCTTTATTTAGCAACAGCAATTCTTAGCCTTGTATGCATTATTTTCCGGCTATACAAAAAATATAGGAGAACCGTTCAATACAGCATAATCACCTTAGTCCTGTGGAATCTGTTCATAACCGGACTTGTAAGCGTTCTTGCTCCAATCATTATAGAACACAACCCGTCAAGCATATGGCTTGTAAACGAAATCGAATCCATTATTTACTTTGTTCTGCATACGCTTTTAACTCCGCTTTTCTGCATGTACGTAATGCTGATAAACGGGGCGGCAAAAAACAGAACCAAAAAATTCTACGTGATATATTGGATTCCTTTGGCTTTGGCGGAACTATTGATATTACTTACGCCAATGTTCCACTTGGTGTTCATGCACGACCAAGATGGAATCTACCATAGACAATGGGGCGTGATTGTCCTTTATGCGGTTGCTGTGATTTATTATGCATACGCCATCCGTTCGCTGGCAAAAACATGGGAAATCCTCAAAAACCGATATATGAGAGGCTTCCATATATTCCTGATTCTTGTTGTGGTGGGAATTGTCGTGCAGGCGTTCTTTCCGATGCTTGAAATAGAATGTTTTCTTGAAACAATTTCTTTAATCGGAATACTTTTGACATTCGACAGCAACGACGGGCTTATAGATATGCCCACAAAACTCCCGAATCAGATTTCATACAAACTGAACGTAAGCCTCTACGAACGCTACGGCTGCAGATATTCCGTCATAAACATACGATTTTTGAATCTGTCGTATTACGAACATCTTCTTCCCGAAAACCATTTGGAACGGCTTATAAATTACATAATAAAATCGCTGGAAGAATTCGCCCCCCGTTCGGAACTTTACCGATATGACTTTGACACATTCATTCTTATTGTGGACGAAAGAAAGCAGACAAAAGAAATCGTAGGAAAAATCAAAAAGCATTTTGAAAAATTGCTTAAAGCGGATACATACCGAATCGAATTCAGAACCATAATTTCAGTCGCCAAAGTCCCAGAAGAACTGGAATCCCCGAAGTTGAGTTTCCAGCTGGCAGAATACAGACCAAGAAAAGTAAACCACCAGATGACCGTCCTTCAAGGAAAAAATCTCAATTTCATAAGACGAAGCGGTTTGGTCGAAGAAGCGATATACAGAGCGATTCAGGCAAAAAGTTTTGAAGTCTATTACCAGCCGATTTGGGACAAGTCCACGCAAAAAATCATCTCGTGCGAAGCTCTTTGCCGGCTAAAGGACGAAAAATTGGGTCCAATCGGCTCGGAAGAATTCATTCCAATTTCAGAGCAGAACGGAAGCATAGTTTCAATCTCGACAATCGTTTTCGAAAAAGTCTGCAAAGACATCAAAGAATGGGACTTCAAATCGCTCGGGATAAAATACGTGGAAGTAAATCTTTCGCTTTTCCAGTTGATGTCAAAAGGGCTTGCCGAATGTTACAAGTCAATCCTTGAAAAATACGATGTCCCCGCCTCGATGATAAATCTTGAAATAACGGAAAGTTCCACTCCGGCAGAATCCCCGGAATTCTCGAATGTAATGGAGCAACTTACCGAAATCGGATTTTCGTTTTCCCTCGACGACTATGGAACAGGCTACTCGAACATCACGAACATAATGGCTGTAAAATATCTGAGCATAAAAATGGACGCAAGCATTCTGTGGAAATCAAGTTTAGACAACGACACAAAAATTCTTTTGGAATCCACGATAAAAACGTTCAGAAGCCTTGGCTACAACATAATCCAGGAAGGCGTAGAAACAAAAGAGCAACTGGACTTTGTTACAAGTGCGGGCGCAAACTTGATTCAGGGATACTATTTTTCAAAAGCCATGCCACGAGCGGATTTTATCGAATATGTAAAGAATTTTCATCAATAAATAAAATTGCAACAAGCGGGACAAAACGCACCGCACGGGAAACACGCCAACTTCGGCGCGAAATATTTCCAGCCAAAGCAAAAAAATACAATTTTCCGGCAAGAATCAAGTTCCGCCCTGCCCGCCTTAAATCAGCAGCCTTTTCCGTTTATGCTGCACGCTTTTCCAACGGGTTCTCCTGAAATCACTTTATGCCCAAGCCGCTCCACGTAACTTTCCCAATCCGTAAAAACAGTTCCGTCCTCGTCAACGCAAGCGGGAATTCCTATATCATGGATCGCCTTCAGCCTTTCGAACACCGGTTCGGAATCTCGCAAAATCAAAAATTTTTTAAGATTTCTAAGCCCCTCGTTTATATCAAAATATTCAAACTCAATTCCATAAGTCTTGAAATTCAGCTCGCAGTTCACGCAGTCGGGACAAAACTTGCTTCCGTAGACTTTAATCATTTTTCGCACCCCCATTAATTTTTGCGTTCCTTTGAGCAAAACACAAATCTCAAACAAAAAGATTCATGTGTTCATTGACCAATTATATCGAACACAATATTATGTACATAAATATTTAATACAATATATTGGGGAGAAGATATAATGTCAATGCGAGAAAATCCGTCCGAAAAAAAAGATGAAAATTCTGCAGAGGATTCCGATGACAAGTTTTATTGCCTTAAACTGAAGAACCAACTTTGCTTTCCGCTATACGCCGCCTCGAAGGAGATTTTACGGAAATACACCCCGTTATTGAAAAAACTGAATCTTACATACACGCAATACATTGCGATGATGGTTCTTTGGGAACACCGAAAACTGAACATCGGCGAACTTGGAAAGCATCTGTTCCTTGACACGGGAACGCTTTCGCCGCTTCTTAAAAGCATGGAAAAAAAAGGACTTGTTACCCGAACTCGCAATAAAGATGACGAGCGAATCGTCTTTATCGAAACGACGAAAAAAGGTGAAAAAATGAAAGAAAAAGCACTGGAAATTCCTGAACAGATGGAAACCTGCGTAAATCTTTCTAAAAAGGAAGTCGAAAATCTTTATGCGCTTCTGTACAAAATCCTTGGTCAAGACGACTGACTAAAAATCGCTGTCAAAATGAAAACCCCACAAACGCACCGTACAAAGGCCCTGATTTTGCGCCCTCGCCTAACCGCCAACTGAACGTTCCGCCGAAATTCAGAAAATTGAACACAGCGTTAAAGCCCACCTGAGGAACGGCGTACACGTTTCCGCGGCTGTTGTAAACCCATGCGTTTTCAACAATAACTGCGTTTGAAGAATCTTTTATAGTTCCCCGTAAACACAAAGTCTCGACATCAATTCCGCAGCCAAGCAAAAGCCATGTGTGCGGAACGGTCTTTACGGAGATTCCGGCGGTGAATCCGACCACATCAGAAAATGATTTTCCGTCGGGAACGAACGACGCCGAGCCTTTGGGATAACGGTCTTTGTAATATTCGTCGGTAAAAACAACCAAATTAGAACCGTTGATTTCTCCCAAGGGACGAGAATCCGCAATTCCGTCTATTTGGGCATTGAACGACAAATATGAACCGACAGGTTGACCGCCCCAAATATAATTTGCTGAAAAATTATAACCTTCCATCGGAAAGAAAATTCCATACGAAAAACTGTGCCGTGATGTCTTGGGGTCTGACCACGGATGCAAAATCTCTTTGCGGTCGCTTCTCAAAAAGACAAACTCGGCAGCCTCGTCTTTCGAAATATCTATACGAACCTTGTAGTCCGGACCTGTTCCCACGTCAGCGACAAAATAACCGCTTTCGCTCTCGCCGGGCGCAATTTTTTTGCTGAAAAGCAACGCATTTTTCAAATGTCCCGGATTGTAGTCAAAGTCGTCCATCAACGACGAAATTACAGCGGTTGAAATTCCGACATCAAGCCAAGTCGCAAAAAGCGAATCATAGGGGCGGAATCGTCGGGGCGGATGTGACGGCGCATAATACCCGTGGGAAGAATAATGAAAACTCGGGATTGCGTCCAAAAGCAGGTCAAGGAAAATAAGCCCCAGCCCCACGCCGGCAACAACGGCAGTCGCATTGTATTCGGCTTCCTTCATGGCGTAGTAAGCGGACGCATTATAATAGTTCAAATACGACCAAGAATCCGTTCCGTAATCTCCTTGCAGAACGGAAATCGATTTTTCGTCAAAATAAAAGTCGTCAGAACCGTTGTTCTTTATCCCGACAACATAGCGAATCTTTCGCTCGGACAAAATATTCCTTGCCGCTACGGAAATTTCAAGCCCGTCTTTGGATTCGTAAAAAATAACAGGATGACCTGTCGCATCGGAAAGCGTAAATTCCCTTGCGAACGCAGGAATCAAGAAAACAAGAAAAAATACGGAAAATACATTTTTTTTCATAAGACTCCCCTTGCACGGATATTTTACAACATGAAATGAATCCGGACAATAATTTTAATTTTCCATACGTCAAAAATGACTGCGCCGCTTCTTTTCTGTTAGAAGAAATGTTTTTTTGCAAAAAGGGGACGTTTATTTTCGCTTTTATTTGGAACGGATAGACCGAGGGGCAAAAAGTTCAGTCTTTTTACAACGGGAACGCCCTGAATATTATGCAATATTTTATTTTTATAAGTGTGTTTTCCATATTTTTAATGTATAATGTATTTTATGAAAAGTGAGGATTTACGGACACTCGGATTGGGTTTAAAAGAAAATGGAAACGTCGAGCTTGATGCGGCGGTTCTGCAAGGGCTTAAAAAAATGCCTGTCGACATTTTCGACAATGTGTATATCGGGCAAACCGAACCCGAAGCCCTTATCCTGTGCATTGACATACGGAATTTCAGCAACTTTCTTTGCAAGCACGAAGAGCAGACCGTTTTCAGCATGTTGACTTCGTTCACGTCAAATTTTTTGTCGTGTGTGAATCAATTCGGAACAAACTGCTCTTATTACAAACTTCTTGGCGACGGTGCGTTGGTCATTTGGGATTCTGCGGATTCGGTCGCCATTGAAGAAGCGCAAATGGTTTTCAATTCATATTTGAGCTTTGTGAAAGAAGAACTGTTTACAACATATCCGGAACTGGGATTGGGCGGTGCGCTGGTTCAGGAAATGATTTATAAATATGAGATTTCGGCGGAAATGTCGTCGCTTAAATATCGTGATTATTTCGGCTATGGAATAAACCTTGCGTGCAGGCTACAAACAATTGCAGGTCCGGATCAGTTGATAATAAACAAAATGCTGGCTGAAAAAAAATATTTTGAGACAACCGCTTTAAAAACGCCATCCTTAATAAAAGAGCTGAAGCACTTGAAAGGACTTCGAGACGAAGACCGAACCGAAGTATTCTTTTACAAACGCAACGAATAGATAGATAGAAGGAATTCGTTTTTTGAATTTTTGAAAGGCAGTTTGTTCTTTAATTAAGTGGTTTTTCTCTAAATTTGTTGCGCTATCGTAAATATCGTTATAAAATATTTATAAATCTATTCCATAGAGGACTTGACAAAAATGCCAAACACCACTAAATTACCCCCCCCCCCCCCC